>JBDTXZ010000544.1:0-3555 GCA_040005935.1 bacterium
AGATCGACACGCCGCGCTCGACGGTGGCGAGGTTGTCGAATCCTTCGATGAACTCACCCATGATGCGCATCACGCGCCAGGTATCGGTGCTTCGGAAATCGACGGATTGACTCGTCGGCGTCTTGGCGGACGCCGGAGCCTGGAGGAGCTTTTCGTCTTCGGTGACCGGAACGTTGAAGTCGCGAATGTCGTTGTCGATTTTGCGCGCGGCGCCCGCGCTTCGCTTCTTGGACACTTGCGATGGTGGCGTGCGGCCAGCGGCGCGGTGTCCCTCTTCAGTTCGCTCGCGGAGTCCTTCCTGCGCTTCGGCTTGCGCGGTCGCGAGCTGCGCTGGGTTGCCTCGCTTTCCAGTTGCGGTGCGTGGCGAGCGGCTGGTGACTGCCGTTGCCGACGAGATCCTGGTGCCGGCGCCTTTGGGTCGCGGCGTCTTTGGTTTTGTGATCGATTTTCGCGTAGCCATTCGTGAGCTTAACGGACCGGCGGAGGGGAGGATAGTCGGAAGCAGCGCGGACCGACGCCACGCCACGTGCGCAGCAGGACGGACGTCGATGCTGCTGCTACTCTTAGCGTGGTACACGCGCGCATCTTGAAGTTGGCATTGCGGCGTGTCCGGTCCTACTGCCAGACGGTCCTGCGGTCACGTTCCCTTTCGTTCACGCGCCTCTCAGCCCCTCAGCAATTGCCCGTAATCGTTCTCGTCGCCGATGGAGCGCGCTGTGATGCGTTTGACGGCGACCTGAGCGATCTCCCCGCGTTGCGCCAATTGCGCGACGACGGCGGGACCCACGTCGTGGCGAGCGTGTTCCCATCCGTCACGGGACCGGCGTACACGCCCTTCCTCGTGGGACGCTTTCCCGGACCAGTCGGTGTGCCGGGCATTCGGTGGTACGATCGCGAGCGAACAGCGTGTGGATGGCCCGACTATTCGCGGAGCTATGTCGGGTTTCAATTCTCGCGCATCAACGACGACCTCGACGCGCACGCTCCTACGATCTTCGATCTGGTGCCGAACAGTGTTGGCGCGCTCAGTGTCATCACGCGCGGACTCGCGCCGTCGCGCCGGCATGGAACGCTCACGCTGCGTTCGGCGCTCCGCGTGGCAGTCACGCACTTTAGCGGACGACCCGAGCGCTGGCTCGACGTCGATCGCGAAGTGCTGGACACGATTCCTCGCCGCATGCGTGAGGATCGGCCCGACTATGTGTTCGCGGCACTCGCGGGCGTGGACAAGGCGTCGCATGCGCGTGGGCATGGGAGCGCGCTCGCGCGCGAGGCGTTGCGCATCGTCGATGCAACCGCGGCGCGGCTTCGAGCCGACGCCGAAGCGGGTGGCTGGTGGAGCGACACACATCTCTGGGTCGTGAGCGATCACGGGCACTCAGCAGTGCACTCACACGAGGATCTCGCCGAGTTCGTCGCGGCGACAGGCGTGCGCACGATGGCGCATCCGTGGACGATGCGCGTCGCGCCCGACGTCGCCGTGATGGTCAGCGGCAACGCCATGGCGAACGTCTACCTGCAACTTGGTGATTGCACTCGACAATGGTGGCCACGGCTCGCCACGCGCTGGAATTCGCTCGCCGATGCACTGCTCGCGCGGGAATCGGTTGACCTCATGTTACTGCCACACTCCGAGACGCTGTGTGAAGTGCGCAGTGCGAAACGTGGGGATGCACTCGTCTCGCGACACGACGACGTCTATCGCTATGAGCAAACCACAGGTGATCCGCTCGGACACGGCGCAGACCTGAGCGGAACCGCGAATGAGACGTACGATGCGCTAATTAGCGGCGATTACCCCGACGCGCTCGTGCAAATCCTCAACCTCGCGAGTTCCTCGCGCGCGGGCGATGTCATTCTCAGTGCGACCCCCGGTTGGGATTTTCGCGCTCGCTACGAGCCGATACCTCACCGGAGCGCGCATGGCGCGTTGCATCGCGATCACATGCTCGTGCCGCTGCTGATGAATCGGCGGCCCGCGCGTCGCCCGCGTCGTACAACGGACGTGTTCGCGAGCACACTGGCTGCCCTCGACATTGCCCCGCCCCGCGAGTTGGACGGAGAGTCGTTCGTCTGAGTGAACCGCGTAGCACTGATCAACCTTTAGAACCAATGCTGTTCAGCTAGGGCGCGAATGGATGTCATCCCGCAATGGCGAGCGCAGAGAGCCAGTGTCGGGATCTTCTGTCCGCGCGCTCGACGACCGCCACAGAGCAGGGATCGTGGATCCCGACACTCGCTATCGCTCCTGCGGGATGACGATCCTTCACTGAACCGTATTGCCTTTGGAGCGCGATGAGGTCGGCAAGATCGAGTTTCGTTGACGGTTAGATAGAAGTGCACTTCGGCCCGACGATGGAGCTCCGAATGTGCTGAGTGGCGCACGCAGGGGTTCGGACTGGTGGGCCGAGGTGGTATCCTTCACGCATGCAGTGGACGCGTCTCTCACTTCGGCTCGCGGTGCGGTCGCTCCGTCATCCAATGACGGGCGTTGCGCTGCTGCGCGTCGCATGGCGGTTTCGCCGCCGCAATTGGTGGCGACGCATTCCGTTCCTACCCTTGCCGGCGACGGACTATGTGCGCTGGCGCATGTACACCGCGTATGGCGACGACAACGCCGTTCCGCCCGTCGAAGATGTCGAGCGATACGCGCGCTGGGCGGTGCGCGAGCCGTGATCGATGCGTTAGGCGAAGTGACGCCGAGGGTGCTCTCACGCGTTGAGTTGGCGCAGTTGGCCAAGGCGCACGCGTACGCGCTGGGTTTTGACCTCGCAGGGATCGCGGCGTTAGGCCCCGCCGATACCGCAGATGCTTTTGACGCATGGATCGACGCGGGACACGCTGGCGTCATGCACTATCTCGAACGCGGCGCGGGCAAGCGGCGCGATTCGCGGCTACCGCGTCCCGGTACGACGCACGCGATTGTGGTGGCGCTCGACTACGGAGGACGCGAGCCCAGTGGCCCAGTGGCCCGCTATGCGCGCGGCGACGATTACCACGATGTCATCGAGTCGAAGCTGCGTGAGTTACATGCGCGTCTCGAAGCCGACATCGGCAGGACAATCGCAGGGAAGCCGTACGTCGACACCGGTCCGCTGCTCGAACGCGATCTCGCGCGGCGCGCGGGGCTCGGCTGGTTTGGCAAGAACACCAACCTGCTGAATCCCGCGCTCGGCTCGTTCTTCTTTCTCGGCGCGCTGGTATTGGATCTCGAGTTGGCGACAGACGTGCCGTTCGAGGCGGATCGATGCGGGACGTGTACGCGGTGCATCGAGGCGTGTCCGACGAATGCGATCGTGGCGCCGCGAGAGCTCGATGCCACTCGATGCATTTCGTATCTCACGATCGAGTTGAAGGACAAGATTCCTCTCGAGTTTCACGAACCGATCGGCGAGTTGATCTATGGGTGCGATATCTGTCAGGATGTGTGCCCGTGGAACGTGAAGTTCGCTCGGGAACTGCCCGCGGGATCGCCGTTTGCCCCGCGAGACTTCCTCGTTGGCAAGGATGCGACGACGCTTTCGCGCGATATTCTGGCGCTGACACAGGAGGAGT
>JBDTXZ010000545.1:0-3554 GCA_040005935.1 bacterium
CGCTACACGCGCGAGGGGTACCTCGAGTGCGTCGATCGCCTTCGTCGCGCAATTCCTGGCGTGTCGCTGACGACGGACATCATCGTTGGCTTTCCGGGCGAGACCGATGAGGAATTCGAGGAGACGTTGAGCGTCGTGCGCGAAGTGGGCTTTGCGGATGCGTACACGTTCATCTTTTCGCCACGAGACGGTACGCCCGCAACGCGGCTTCCTCCCGAATGGTCGGTGCCGGCAGAGATCGCGAGCGAGCGGTTGCAGCGTCTCGTCGAGACGGTCCGTTCGGCGTCGCGTCAACGGAACCTTGGTTTGCTCGGCACGCGCCATGAGGTTTTGGTCGAGCGCGAGGCCAAGCGCGGCGAAGCGATGCTCATGGCGCGGACGCGCGATTTCAAGACGGTGCTCGTACCAGGCGATGCCAGCATGCTCGGCCAGTATCTGATGGTGGAGTTCACTGGCACCACCGGCTCGACGTTTACAGGCAGCCTTGTTCGCGAGCGGCAGCCCCTGCCGATGGCGGGTTAAGGCGATGATCGCCGTGCTGCCATTGGGCGCGCGTCGGGACGAGGCATCTGCTTTCAGTGCGACGTGGGAGATGCTGCATGTCACTGGCGTGAAGTACGTGCAACCGCCTGCTCGCATTGTCCATGGCACGGAGTGCCGGGATAGACGGCCAGCTCGGGCGTCGGACTGGTGCCGGGACAATACGACGTGCGGACCAAATCCCACAACGTGGCCCGCGTATCGCGATTCGATATCACCAACCGCAATCGCATCGCATAGCGCCGTGAAAGCGCCGGTCCTTCGCGGTGCTTAGGACGACACCGCAACGAATCGCTACATCCATGCCGTAGAACGATGACTCGGCGCCAACGACATCCGGTGATCGTTGTGCGTGCCCCTCTTCGCCTGGTCGGTCCTCGTCTATTCCGCTGCGCTCATTGTGGCGCTGAGCGTCGGCGACGCAATGCGTGTCGCGCAGTGCGCCTTGGCGCTTGCAGCGTCCGCTGCGCTCGCGCTCGTTGGACGTCGTGTGCAGGCCACCGTCAGCGCTGTCGCCGCATCAGCCGTCCTTATGGCCATGGCGGCTCTTCAAGCGGACGCTCGCTGTGCGTCGTCGCTTGCTGCATTGCATGAGTGGCGCGCCGACTTCGACGCGGACGCGACGGTTGGCGACGTCGCGCATGTCAGCGTATTTCGCGCCGGATGCACCGCGCGCGCTACCCTACTGATCAGTCGCGGTAACGCAGCCGGGGGCGACCGAGCCACCGTATCCGGTCGCGCCTCCGCGGGCGAACGCGGCCTCTTCATCGAAGACGCAGAGGTGACGTCGGCCATACCTTCGGACATCCTCCTGCGAACCCGTGCCGCCGCCGGCCGTCGCATCGACCGCATCTTTGGCGACGACGCTCCCATGGCGCGCGCACTCGTCATCGCCGACATGAGTGCCATCTCGGTCGAGCAGCGCGATCGATATGCGAACGCGGGGCTGGTGCACATGCTGAGTGTCTCCGGACTTCACGTTGGCATTGTCGCGCTCGCGCTCGAACTGCTCGCATCGATTCTGCGTTTACCAAGGACACCGGCACGCGTGGCAACGCTGCTGTTGCTCGCCGTTTACGTCGCCACCATCGGCGCTCCGCCGCCGGCCGTCCGAGCAGCCGTGATGCTCAGTGCACTCCTCGTCACGCGACTCATTCAACGACCGACGTCACCGTGGGCGATTCTCGCGCTTGGTGCCGCGGCGCCGCTGTGGAACCCGCACACCGCGCTCGATCTCGGGTGGCAGCTCAGTGTCGCCGGTACTGCGGCGCTCATCGCTGGGGGAGCGCTCGCGAGGCGCATCATTCCGGAAGACTGGAGCGGTTGGCGACGAACGCTTGCAACTGGGGGCACCATCAGCATCGTGGCGACCGCCGCCACCGCGCCGCTGGTGGCGTGGGCATTTGGTCGCGTTGCGCTACTGGGGCCAATCACAAACCTCTTGGCCGATCCCGTGATGGGCCTGTTGCAGCCACTGCTCTTCGTCGCGATGGCAATTCCGGTTACGGGCGTTGAACGATTCGTGGCAGACGCATCACATGCCTTGCTCGTCGCGTTCGACGCGATCGCGCGAACCGCGGCCGCCGTGCCGGGCGCGGCACCCGCCGCACTCCCCAGCATGTTCGGCGCGATCTCGGCCGCAGTGGCATCCGTCTCTCTCATCGTTGCATGTGTATCGCGCAATCCGGTGCGGGCCGCATTTATCGGGGCGCTTGCCGTCGCGGCGTTGGTGGCTGAGCCGTTGTTGCCGCACGTGGGTGGAGTTGCCGAGTTGCACATGATCGATGTAGGGCAGGGCGATGCGCTGGCCCTGCGCACGTCGCGCGGCCGCTGGATCGCCATTGACGCTGGCCGCAGCTGGATTGGCGGCGACGCAGGACGAAACACGGTCGCACCGTATCTCGCGCATCGCGGGGGCGAACTCGCACTCTTCGTCCTGTCGCATCCGCATTCCGATCACGTCGGCGGCGCGGCCTCGCTCTTCTCGATGTTGCGCCCCAAGCGATTCCTCGATCCCGGCTACGTCGGTACCTCGAGTCCATATCGGGCCGCGTTGGCCAAGGCGCGAGCAGAGCACATTCCATGGCAGCGTGTGCGGCCGGGTGACTCGCTTGTCGTCGACGACATTGTGCTCACCGCGCTCGCGCCGGATTCCGCGTGGGCCTCTCGACTGGCCGATGCGAATCTTGCGAGCAGCGTGTTGGTGGCTCGGATTGGCACGGTGCGCATTCTCTTTACGGGCGACGCGGAGGGTCCTGAGGAAGAGTGGTTGCTCGAGCATTCACCAGAGGCGCTCCACGCGGACGTACTGAAGGTGGCGCATCACGGTAGCGCGACGAGCACCACCGCAGCATTTCTCGCCGCGGTGCATCCTCGCGTCGCTCTCGTCAGCGTCGGCGCGCACAATACGTACGGTCACCCAAGCGCTGACGTGATGGAATCACTCCGCTCCGCCAACGCCACCGTGTTGCGCACCGATCGTCTCGGTACGGTGGTACTTCGCTTTCTGCCACGAACTATTGAGATTACGGCGCGAGGCGAGCATTGGACTCTCCCTCCCAAGTCATAAGATGACCGAGGCGAAAGACGTCGTGTGCGAGGACTCATGCGCTTCCTGATCGGCACGCCATTCGAGCTACCCGCGAACCTCCTGGCTGACTATCCGGAGTTGCGCCACGCCAATTGGCGGCGCGACGGCTTGGCGCTTCGAATTGGAGGGTGGTGCATCGGCAGGCCCACCGTGTCGGGAATTACACTATGGCGTACGATCTGGATTGCATCAGGCGCCGTTTTGGCACCTGAATTACTCTTGCACGAGCTACGGCACGTTCATCAGTTTGCGCAGGACCCATTATTTCCGTTGCGTTATCTGTGGCAGAGCGTGAGATATGGGTATACGGACAATTCGTACGAGGCCGACGCGCGCGCCTTCGCCGCTCGGCGACTCACCACGTCTCACCCTACCGCGTAGAGGCAAGCCTGTGGTTCAACACACGGCAACGTCGGTCGTAACG
>JBDTXZ010000546.1:0-3546 GCA_040005935.1 bacterium
AGCGCGCAGATGGCGATACGGAGCGTCAGTCTGCGAAGCGAAAGTGGCATGGGTGGGTGGAAGGGTGCCGCGCAACATGCAGACTCACACTGAGCCGCGCGAGGATGAACATCCGTCGCACTGCGAACCCCGCGTGTTTGGTCACTTTCCCGCCGACGACACCGTCGCCGCATGCGTCCACGTATCGCTGCAGCCCGCTCAGCATCGTACCTCAGGGATATTTGCACGACTCCCATGTGTGCGCCACGCCTCGCGTGAGGACGTACGGTCCGAATGACATCTGGATTGCCGGGACCGCAATGGTAATGGTCATCTGGCGCTGCGTCGCCACTCCCGAGAACGTGGCGGGATGGACGACTCGACCCGGGGAGACGCCCATCAACTGCGCGTATCGCCCGGCGATGACGAACGTGCCGTGCACGACGGGGCTGGACACGCGTAATGGGACCTCTCGCTCACCTAACCTGGCCGTCGCCATGTCGCGTCACTTTCCAGTATATATGAGGTATACGAACTCTACACAGCTTGACCGACGGCGGATGGACTTTGAATTCGACGACGCAGGGTCTCGACAAAACGTCCGACGACGGCAGCGACATTTCCACGCACCTGTATTTCTCGACCACGCGTCGGGTGGCGCGGGAACACGTCGGGTGAACGTGGACTTTCCGACGTGGATGATCGAATCGCTGGACCATGAAGCCGCGCGTCCTGGCGTCACCCGACGATCCATCATCAAAACGTGGATCGCCGAGCGACTCGAGCAGAACCCTCGTAGCCCGCCTGCGCACGTGAAGACAAATCTCCGATCCGTGCTCCAGCCGGAGCGTCAATGAGCACGCTCGAGCGACTGCGCGATGCACTGGCCGACCGCTACCGCATCGAGCGCGAACTCGGTGCCGGCGGCATGGCTACGGTGTATCTGGCGCGCGACCTCAAACACGATCGCGATGTCGCGATCAAGGTGCTCAAGCCGGAACTCGGCGCCGCGCTCGGCGCAGAACGGTTTCTCGCCGAGATCAAGGTCACGGCGAATTTGCGGCATCCCAACGTGCTGCCGTTATTCGACTCGGGGAGCGCCGACGAACAGTTGTTCTACGTCATGCCGTACATCGACGGCGAAACGTTGCGCGCGCGCATGACGCGCGAGCCACAGATGCCGGTCGACGAGGTGCTGCGCATTGTGGGCCTGCTGGCCGCTGCGCTGGACTATGCGCACGCGAACGGCGTGGTGCATCGCGATCTCAAGCCCGAGAACATTCTGCTGCAGGCCGGCCAGCCGATCATCGCGGATTTCGGCATCGCGCTCGCCATTGCGCAGGTGGGCGGTGAGCGCGTCACGCAAACCGGACTCTCGCTCGGCACGCCCAACTACATGAGCCCCGAGCAGGCGGCAGGCGAGCGTGACGTTGATGCACGCAGCGATCAGTACGCGCTCGGTGCGATGACGTACGAAATGCTCACCGGCGAACCGCCGCATAGCGGGGCGACCGCGCAGGTGATCATCGCGCGGCTCATGACCGAAACACCCCGCAGCGTGCGCAGCGCGCGGCCCGCCGTGAGCGACGCCACCGATGCCGCGGTCCAACGTGCGCTTTCGAAGTCTCCCGCCGACCGCTTCATCACGTGCACTGCATTCTGCAAGGCACTCGCGGGCGGCGCGACGTCAGCGACGCGCGTGGCTGTGCCCGCGGTGGTTCCCAAACGCAGTTCACCGCGGAACGCACTCATATTCGCCGCCGTCGTGATCGCCGCCGCCCTGCTCTTCGCCTGGCAACGCTCGAACAGCGGCCCATCCACGACCGCATCGACCGTCGCGTCAACCGCTGCGTCAACTGCCTCCGTCGCCGTGCTGCCATTCACGGATTTGAGTCCCGGCCGCGCCAACGACTATCTCGGAGACGGTATCGCCGAGACCATCACGAGCGCGCTCGGTCGCGTGCCGGGTCTGCAGATCGCGGCGCGCACGTCGGCGTTCTCGTTTCGCGGGCAGAACGTGGACGTGCGCGACATCGGTGCGAAGCTTCGCGTCGCGACGGTGCTCACCGGGAGCGTGCAGCGCGCCGGCGACAAGTTGCGCATCACTGCGCAGCTGGTGAAGACGAGCGATGGTGTGAGTCAGTGGTCTGACACGTTCGACCGTCCCGCCACCGATATCTTTGCCGTGCAGGATGATGTGACGCGGGCCGTGATTGCGGCGCTCACGGGCAAGGTTCTGGCCGCGAGCGCGAACGAAAGCGCGACGGCGACGCGCGATGCGCGAGCGTATGATCTGTATTTACAGGGTCGCTTCTTCCAGACAAAACGCACCACAGACGACGTGACGCGTGCCATTGGTCTCTTCAAGCAGGCCATTGCGCGTGATTCGATGTTTGCGCAGGCATGGGCCGGACTGGCGGATGCGTATCTCGTGCAAGCCTTCTACTCCAACGTACCGGCGGTGCCAACGCTCACCGCATCACGGCGGGCGGTCGATCGCGCGCTGGTCATTGCGCCGGAGCTGGTCGAGGCGCAGGCCACGCACGCGTACCTGTTCTGGGCGCTCGACTGGAACTGGCTGGCCGCCGACAGCGCGTTTCAACGCGCGCTCGCACTCGGTCCTAACTACAGCGTTGCGCACAAGTGGTATGGCGATGTGAAGGACGCGCTTGGACGGCTCGATGAGTCGCACGCGGAGTCGGAGCGTGCACGTGTCCTGGACCCAGTGTCCGGCGCGAACCTCGCGACTCTTGCCTTGCAAGCATTGCGGCGTGTCGATACAACCGGCTCACTCCAACTGCTCGAACAGGCGCTCGCCCTCGATCCCACGCAGCCGCACGCACTCCGACAAATCACCAGCCTGCTCTTCGATCGTGGCGATTCCGCACGGTTCCTTGCCATGCAGGATCGCCTGGCGGAGCACACAGGCATTGCCGGTGCGTCGGCGGTCATGTTGCGTCGCGCATGGCAGACGGGCGGACGCGATGCCGCATTGCGAGCGCAGATTGCAGTGCTCGACAGCCTCGACCTGCCGTACGAAGCGGCGCGCTGGCGCATGAAAGCCCGTGATGTGGACGGCGTGTTTCGCGACCTGGATCGCGCGTACAACGCGCATGTGATCTGGATGCCGGCGATGAAATACTACTTTACCAGTCCTGCGGTAATGCGCGATCCGCGGTTCAAGGCGCTGCTGGCGAAGATGAAGATTGCGGAGGACAAACCGTGATGGCGCCCGACGTGCTCTTGAAGTTGCGGGAGGCCCTGGCCGGGCGGTACGACATCCAGCGCGAACCTGGCGGTGGTGGCATGTCGCTCGTGTTCGTGGCCACCGAAACGGCACTCGCTCGCGACGTGGCCGTCAAGGTGATTTCGCCCGAGGTGATGGGCGACGCCGGCGCCGACCGCTTCGCGCGCGAAGTGAAGCTCGCCGCGCGTTTGCAGCACGCGCACATTGTCCCGGTGCTCACCGCCGGTGACGCGAACGGTATGGCGTATTACACCATCCCGATGGCGCGTGGCGAAGCGGCCATCAGCACGGGATGCGAGTCGATCGTCACCAACGATCGG
>JBDTXZ010000547.1:0-3542 GCA_040005935.1 bacterium
TCATCAATCCGCTGAACGCCGAGAATCAGGTGCAAGGCTCTGTGCAGGACGGACTCGCTCAGGCGCTTGGCCAGGAGATCACCATCGAGAAGGGGCACGCCGTGCAAGCCAACTTCGACGACTTCCCGCTGATCCGCTTTGCCGACGCGGTTCCTGTCGAAGTGCATTTCCTCAAGAGCGCTGTGGCACCAACGGGACTCGGCGAACCAGCCCTTCCGCCCGTACCGCCGGCTCTCTGCAACGCGATCTTTGCCGCAACGGGAAAGCGTGTGCGTACGCTTCCGCTCTCGAACCACGACCTTCGCTGGAGTTGAGTGGCGTGTCATCCTGAGCGAGCGCAGCGAGTCGAAGGACCTGCACTTTCTGGACGTGCAACGCACCGAAACCAACACCAAACCGCAACAGCAACTGCTTATCACGGATAAGCAGTTGCTCGTTTCTTCTTCTCCGCACGGGCGCGAACACTGGCGCACTCAATCACACAACCGAACTCGTTCCCTATGCGACGTCACATCGCTACCGCTGGTGTATTGCTTGGTGTACTTCTGGCGAGCCCCACGCACGCAATGCGTGCCCAGGGCATCGGCACATCGCCCACCGATCTCTCGCTCGCGAGGCCAGGCCGAGATCCCAATCAGCCGATCGACGAGGAGTACACGAAGAAGATCAAGGAGTACACGACGGAGACGTTTTTTCTCTCGCCGCTCGTCGACTACCTCCCCGCATCCAAGACGGTACCGACTCCAAAAGCCATCCTCGGCGACATCGCCGGCGCAAAAGGGAATCTTCCGTATTCGAAGGAGGTGTACGCCTACATGCGCCTCCTCGAGAAATCGAGTCCGCGCGTAAAGGTCTTCTCGATTGGTCGCACCGAAGAAGGGCGCGAGATGATCGCCGTGGCGGTTGCGTCGGAAGAGTTGATCGCGAAGCTGGACGCGAACAAGGCGATGCTCGCCAAGCTTGCCGATCCGCGCACCATCCAGCTTGATGATGCAGAAGCAGCGCGCATCGCGAGCGTGGCTGCACCGGTCTACTACATCACCGGTACGATTCACTCCACCGAGGCGGGCGCGCCGACCGCGCTCATGGAGCTCGCCTATCGCCTCGCGGTGGATGACAGCCCGTACATCAAGAACATTCGCAACAACCTGATCACGCTCATTACGCCAATTGTCGAAGTGGATGGACGCGATCGCATGGTGGACCTGTACCGGTGGCACGTCTCGCATCCGGGTGAAGCGACGCCAAGCCTGTTGTACTGGGGCCACTACGTCGCGCACGACAACAACCGAGATGCGATGGGCCTGACGCTCAAGCTGTCGCAAAATGTTCTCAACGCATACATCGGCAATCAGGCGCAGGTACTACACGATCTCCACGAGTCGGTCGCGTACCTCTACGACAACACCATCGGCGACGGCCCATTCAACGCGTGGATCGATCCCCTGCTGACGAACGAGTGGCAGATGATCGGGTGGAACAACGTGCAGGAGATGACGCGCTACGGCATGCCCGGCGTGTTCGCGCACGGCAACTTCGACACGTGGTCGCCCGGCTACCTGATGTTCCTTGCCGCGACACACAACGGCATCAGTCGCCTGTACGAGACGTTCGGAAACGGCGGCACCGCGGAAACCATGGAACGGACGCTGTCGCCGAATGAGACGCAGCGCACGTGGTTCAAGCAGAATCCGCCGTTACCTCGCGTGCAGTGGTCGCTTCGCAACAACAACAACTATGAGCAGACGGGGCTCCTGGTCTCGCTCAACTATTTCGCGAACAACCGCCGTCTCTTCCTCCAGAATTTCTACGAAAAGAGCAAGCGGTCGGTGTTGAAGGCGAGAACGGAAGGCCCCGCGGCGTACGTGCTCACGGCGACCGATCCGCGTCCTGGCGCGCAGGCGGAGTTGCTTCGCGTCCTGCAGAAACAGCACGTGGAGATTTCGCGCGCAACAGCCGCGTTCAGCGTTACGGTCCCCGCGGCACCTCGCACAGGGCGTGGCGGCCGTGCCGCCGATTCAGCGACGGCGAGTCCGCGTGCGTCTACCGAAACGGAGACGCGACAGTTTGCCGCGGGCACGTACATCGTAAGAATGGACCAGCCGTATTCGCGCGCAGCGGACGCGCTGCTCGACAAGCAGTACTGGGCCCCGAATGATCCGCAGAAGACGCCGTACGACGACACGGGCTGGTCGTTCCCCGAGGGCTTTACCGTGCAGGCGCTGCGCGTCGTCGACGCGAAGGTACTCGACACCCCCATGGAACTCGTGAGCGGCGATGTGCGCGCAGCGGGCGGCGTCACGGGCACGGGAACCGTGTTCGCGATCAAGCATAACGGCGACAACGCCCTGGCCACGCTGCGCTACAAGCTCAAGACCGCAGACTTCCAGGCGGCCGAGGACACGTTCAGCGCGAACGGCCAGAAGTTCGCGCGAGGCTCATTCATCATCAGCGGCGTCAAGCAGGCCGACCTCGACAAACTCACGCGCGACCTTGGCCTTACAGCTTATGCCATCGCCGCTGCACCGTCGGTAAAGGTGCATCCCATCCGTGCCGCGCGCATTGCCATCCTCCACACGTGGATCAGCACACAGACGGAAGGCTGGTGGCGTTACGCATTCGATGCGCTCGAGATTCCGTATGACTACATCAGCGTGCAGGAGATCGCGAAGACGGCCGACCTGAACCTGAAGTATGACGTCATTCTCTTCCCGCCAGCCGGTGGAAATGGGCAGGCCATCATCGACGGGTTGCCCAAGTGGCGCAACGCGATGCCATGGAAGAACACGCCCGAAACTCCAAACATCGGGACGTGGGCACAGACTGACGACATGCGTCAGGGACTGGGCTGGCAGGGGCTCGCCAACCTGCAGCAGTTCATCGCGAAGGGCGGCGTGTTCCTCACGGCAGACAACACGTCGGAGTTTGCGGTCACGTACGGACTGACGAATGGTGTCGTGGTGAATCAGGCGTCGCGCAGCAAGGTGGTGGGCAGCTTCCTGCGGACGACTGTGGTGGATAACACGAGCCCGATTACATACGGCATTTCCGACAACCTCGCCGTTTACAGCGACAACGGTCAGAGCCTCGGCGTCAGCGCCTCGCGTGGCGGCGGCCGCGGCGGGCGCTTCGGCGGCGCCGCCGGCGAGCGTGCGACGGGTCGTGGTCTCGCGGAAGATGGAGATATTGTGCAGGGTCGTCCCGCGCTCGATTCCAGCAATACCGCAATACCAGTGGAGACGGTGCAGCCGTGGACGTACGCGCCGGTGACGCTCGATCAACTTCGCAATCCGTTGAACATCATTCCACCTGATCAGCGCCCACGCGTCGCACTGCGTTTCGGCGACGCGCGCGGACTGTTGGCGTCTGGGTTGCTCGAGGGCGGGGCCGATATCGCGCAGCGTCCGCTGGTTGTCGATGTGCCGGTACAGAAGGGGCACGTGGTGTTGTTCGCGAACAATCCGCTGTGGCGCGGCGAGACCATTGGCAGCTACTTCCTGGTGTTCAACACGATCTTGAACTGGGATAACCTGAACGCAGGC
>JBDTXZ010000548.1:0-3537 GCA_040005935.1 bacterium
TTCATCCCACTGCGCTCGACACACCTGAGAATCCGCTGGCGTTGATCAGCGAGGCAGTGCGGGGCGAGGGTGCAGTTCTTGTGAATGAGCGCGGCGAACGGTTCATGCTCAAGGTGCACGCGAAGGCCGAGCTCGCTCCTCGTGATGTGGTGGCGCGCGCGATTTTCAGGGAGCAAAAACGTCATCACGTGTATCTGGACGCGCGCAAACTTGGCCGAGGGTTTGCAAAGCGCTTCCCCGGTATTCTTGCGCTGTGTGGTGCGCGAGGCATTGATCCACGGAAGGATCTCATTCCGGTAACGCCGGCGGCCCACTATATGATGGGGGGCGTGGTTACTGACTTGAACGGCCGGTCGAGCATGCCGCGCCTGTATGCTGTCGGTGAGGTAGCGCGAACGGGTGTGCATGGTGCGAATCGACTCGCGTCGAACTCCTTGCTCGAGGGCCTGGTATTCGCAGAACGTGTGGCTCGTGACCTCGCCAGCGCGACCGAATTGAAGCAACTTCCGGCAGTGAAGCATTGGACCGTGCCACCGCTGCCGGATCGCGGTGCGGCGCAGGTGGCGGCAGACAGGGTTCGCGAGGTGATGTGGCTGCACGCGGGTATTTCACGTACGGCAAAGGGTTTGCGGACTGCCACATTGGAGTTGGCGGAAATCGAGGAGCGCCTGCCGCTTGGCGCTACGGAAGAGCTCAACCTGGTGCAGACCGCGCAACGCATCGTGGAAGGGGCCATGCGGCGCAAGGAATCGCGCGGTGGGCACTATCGCAGTGACTTTCCGCGTGCCAAGAGTACGTGGCGAGGCCGCCACATCGAGTTATGATGGACGCACGCCGGATGCGTCTCCACCGCCGCCCCATATGCTGACATGAACATTCTTGTCGCCGACGACGATCAAATGCTGTCGAAGATGGTATGCACCATCCTGAAAGAGGGTGGGCATATATGCATTCCGGCGTTCGACGCGATGCAAGCGGTCATGTTCGCCATGAAGCGCCCGCCCGATCTCGTGCTGCTCGACATCAACATGCCCGGCGGTACGGGCATTGGTGTGCTGCAAAAGCTCAAGGCGAACTCGAAGACGTCCAACGTACCGATCATCGTGCTCAGTGGCAGTACGGATCCCGCGATTACGGCGCAGGCGCTCAAGCTTGGCGCGGTGACGTTCCTGTCCAAGCCGGTGGACCCGGAGGTGTTGCTGCAGACGGTAGCGGACGCGGTGAAATAGACGAGCCGGAAACGTGCTCTTTCCTGACGATGGTGCGCTGCATCGCACGCTGAAGCGCGCAACGCGCCGCGCACGTGCTGTCATCGCGATTGCTTGGTGTGTGTCGCCTGCTCGCGCGCAGGCTCCCGCGAGCGTCACGCGTCCAGACATGGTGTACGAAGCCACGATCACCGAGCTGCAAGCGGCGATGACATCGGGACGCGCGACGTCGGCAAGTCTTGTGGCCGCGTCCCTCGCGCGCATTGCCGCGTATGACCACGATGGTCCCGCGTTGAACGCGATGATCCGGCTCAACCCGCACGCGCGGGCCGACGCGGCGGCGCTGGATGCGGAGCGAAAGGCGGGCAAGGTGCGCGGTCCGTTGCATGGCATTCCGGTTGTCGTAAAGGACAACTATGCCACGACTGACATGCCGACGTCCGGGGCGTCGATTGCGCTTGCCGGGCTTCGCGTAAACGACGATGCCTTTCAGGTGAAGCGGCTCCGCGACGCGGGTGCCGTGATCATTGGCAAGTCCAACATGCACGAACTCGCCGCTGGCATCACGAGCGTCAGCTCACTTGGCGGACAGACCTGCAATCCGTACGATCCCGACCGAAATCCAGGTGGCTCGAGCGGTGGCAGCGGGGCCGCGGTGGCGGCGAGTTTTTCCGCGGTGGCGTGGGGCTCGGATACGTGTGGCTCCATTCGTATTCCCGCCGCCGTGCACAACTTGTTCGGGCTACGGCCGACGAAAGGACTCTCCAGCGTCAGCGGGATTATTCCGCTTTCGCATTCGCAGGACGTCGGTGGTCCGCTGGCGCGCACCGTGATGGATCTCGCCATTTCGCTCGATGCGACGATTGGCCCGGACCCGGCGGATTCGGCAACGCGCATCCTCGACGGAACGCCGCTTCCTCGCTTCGTGAGTGCCCTCGACTCGACGTCGCTACGTGGCAAGCGCTTCGCGGTGCTGACGTCGTACTTCGGTGAGGACGCCGATGATCAGGAGGGCGCACGTGTTGTCCGCGCGGCGCTCGACAAGATGAAGGCGCGTGGCGCGGTCGTGGTGGACGTCGCCATTCCGGGTCTCGACAGTATCGTCAGTCGCGCGAGTGTCATCGACTACGAGTTCAAGTACGATCTCATCGATTTTCTCGCGAAGGTCCCAGGCGCGCACGTGACGGGACTGTCGGACATTCTCGAGCGTGGGTTGTACGACGTCGCGCTCGAGTCGCCATTTCGGCGGAGAGACAGCATAGGCACGCGGGACAATGCGGCGTATCGCGCCGCGCTGACACGCAGAATTGCGGCGCGCGAGCTGGTCACTGCATTCCTCGACACCAATCACTACGACGCGCTTGTGTATCCCACCATGCGACGCAAGGCGGCGCTCATTGGTGAACCTGCGCGTGGTTCCACCTGTCAGCTGAGCGCGGTGACGGGATTGCCCGCCCTCAGCATACCCGCCGGCTTTACGCCGGATGGCCTGCCCATTGGCGTCGAACTCCTGGGGCGACCACTTGCCGACGCGACACTCCTCTCATTCGCGTACGACTACGAACAGTCCGTTCATCCGCGCCGCGCGCCGTCAACAACGCCGCCGCTTGTAAACGGGCGCGCGCCGAAACCAATCGCGTTCGCGACCACGACGAGCACTACGACGGCCACCGCCCGCGGCGCATTCACCTTCGACGCCACCCGGCGCGCCCTCGCGTACGATGTGCGCGTGTCGGGTGGCAGCGTGTACGCAGTGAGCATCGTGCGTGACAGCGCGGGCAAGCCGGGTCCGATCATGCGTCGCCTCATCGCGCAGGACATGACGCACGCGACGGGTTCCCTCACACTCGGTGATTCGGAACGCCGAGATCTCCTGGCGGGCAGATTGGCGCTCGCCGTTTTCACGAGCGACCAACTTGGCGCTGCCCCCAGGTCGCGAATGCTCGTGCCACTTTCGTCCACACGCAAATGACGTCCGACAACGATAACAACGCGACGCACCGGCCTATCCAGGCAGCCAACCTGCCCAAGCCTGTTGGACCCTATTCGCCCGGGATGGGTTTCGAACGTCTCATTTTCGTGTCCGGCCAAGGCGCGACAGATCCGGCCACTGGCCACCTTGCCGGAGCAGACGCGGCGGCGCAGACGGTGCAGTGTTTGAAGAACCTGCAGACGATTCTTCAGGCTGGCGGGTCAGACCTTCAGTACGTGTTGCGCTGTGGCGTCTTCCTGCTCGACATGAACGACTTCCAGCTGATGAATGGCGAGTATCAACGCGCCTTTGGCGAACACAAGCCGGCGCGTACGACCATTCAGGCGGCGGCTCTTC
>JBDTXZ010000549.1:0-3535 GCA_040005935.1 bacterium
TAAACGCCGCCATGAAGTCGGCCATCCAATGGAACGACTGCACGTACAGCGGAAGGGTCGCCACGGCGAGCGCGCCCATCGCGAGTTGTACAAGCCCAAGCGTGCGCACGGACGCCGCACCACGATCGCTGCGACGCCTGATCGCGAGTGCACCGCACGCAAGCCCGAGGATGAACGCGGAGAGCATCAGCTCGAACGAGTGTGTCGCTGAGCCGAGCACCAGCGACAGCATGCGTATCCATCCGATCTCGTAGATGAACGATGAGATGGCGGTCCCGAAGCTCACCGCGAGCAGCAACGTGGTGAGGGGCCTGCCGACTGACGGGGTCGTCGCCTCGTTGGCGAGAACGTCAACGACAGCGGGCGCGACGAGCGGCGCGCGGCCTGCACCCTCGCTGACAACACCGTGCACCACGCGACGCGACACGAGGAATACCGCGGCCGCCACGATCAGGTTGATCGCGGCCGCGGCTGCGAGCGTCCCGGGAAGCCCAGCCATCTCGATCAACACAAATCCCGCGAGCAACACGCCTGCTGATGCGCCAAGACTGTTCGCGAAATAGAGCAGTGAAATGGTTCGCCCTGCCCACTCGGTGCGAAGGCGAAGTGCACCGGCCGTCATGAGAGGAAACGTGGCGCCAAGCAGCACGGACTGCGGCAGGATCAGTAACGCGGCAATGAGCCACTTGGCGAGTGTGTGCATGACGCCGGGCCCAAGCGCCGGGAAGAGCGAATCGTATGCTGCGTGCGTCGCCCAGACGAAGGCGTCGTGAAACACGAGTCCGATGATTCCGACTGCCAGCTCGACGAGCGCATAGAGCAGGAGCGGTTGACGCACACGTTCCGATCGGCGTCCGACAATCATCGCTCCAGCAGACATGCCGCCGAGGAAGATCACGAGCACGAGCACCTGCGCATAGGCGCTGTGCCCGACGAAGAGACCGAGGTAGCGCGTCCAGATCGACTCGTAAATCAGGCCGGCGGCGCCGGACAACACGAACATCACGCAGAGGAAGATCAGCATGGAGGCAGACTACTCGCGCGGTCTGCCGTCACGGTGTGTCGCTCCCATGTGCGGTCCCCCGGGCGAGGGCGCGAGGGGTCCCTCCGGCGGGCGGACGCGACCTCGCGCAACACCCGCCTGCGGGACCCCTCGCGTCCTCGGATCTTCGCGCGTGCCGACCGTACACCGACTGACGCGCGTGGAGTGCATTCCATGCTCGGAGGGAGGGAGTCCGTGTTCGTGGAGACGGTGTCTGAGCGAGCTCGGGGCGGAACGGCCCGAGCGTCTACGCGAAGTCCGCCGTCGGAACGAATACGGGCTCCCGACCGTCGGCGCACCAAGAGAGCAGTTCGCGCAAAATGGAGAGGAGTACGGGCAGTAGCGCGAAGGTTGCCGCCATCACGCGTGGGCGGTTACATTCAACGCTGGCCGCACACCACGTTGCGTCCTGGAGGGGTGGCCGAGAGGCTGAAGGCACCGGTTTGCTAAACCGGCATACTGGGAAACTGGTATCGAGGGTTCGAATCCCTCCCTCTCCGCTTAGAAGGCCCGCCGCCCCACGCGGCGGGCCTTCGTGCTTACCCACTTCGCGTCATCGCCATGGCCGTTTCTCCTCCGCGACTTCGCTTCGCTCCTTCGCCCACCGGCTACCTGCACGTCGGCGGCGCACGCACCGCGCTCTTCAACTGGCTGTACGCCAGGAAGTACGGCGGCCAGATGCTCCTGCGCATCGAAGACACAGACAAGGCGCGCAGTACGGAGGACAGCACGCGCGCCATCTTCGAGGGCTTATCCTGGCTTGGCCTCACGTGGGACGAAGACGTCGTCCATCAGGGCGCGAACCTCGAGCGTCATCGCGCGGACGCCCTGCGCATGCTCGACAATGGAACCGCCTACCGCTGCTTCTGCACGCAGCAGGAGCTCGCGGAGCGGCGCGCTCTCGCCGAGGCGAACGGTGAGGCGTTCAAGTATGATCGGCGCTGCGATCGACTCGATCCCGCGGAAGTCGCCCGCCGCGTCGCAGACGCGGTTCCATTCACGGTTCGTTTTCGCGCGCCCGAGGGCACAACAAGTTGGGACGACGTGGTCCACGAGACCATCTCATTCCCGAACAAGGACATCGAAGACTTCATCGTCCTGCGCACCGACGGAACACCGATCTACAATCTCGCGGTGGTAAGTGACGACATCGCGATGCGCATCACACTCGTCATGCGCGGCGACGATCACATCTCCAACACGCCGAAGCAGATCATGCTATACCGCGCACTCGGCGCCGAGCTACCGCAGTTCGCGCACTTGCCGATGATCCACGGCATGGATGGCAAGAAGTTGAGCAAGCGTCATGGCGCCACAGCCGTCGGTGACTATCAGCATCTTGGCATTCTTCCCGGTGCGATGCTGAACTTCCTCGCCCTCCTTGGCTGGGCGCCCGGGAATGACATCGAGGTCATGACCGTGCCGCAGATGATCGAGCGATTCGACACGAAGGGGCTGCAGAAGAAGGCGGCGATCTTCGATACGAAAAAGCTCGAGTGGATGAACGGCCAGCACCTCCAGTTGCTTCCGGTGGATGAACTGGTGGCGCGCGTCACGCCCGCGATCATTGCCGCCGGTTTGGCGACGGAAGCAGAGCTTGTTGGCCGGAGTGAGTGGTTTCTTACGTTATTGGAATTGCTCAAGATCAGAGCACGTACCGTCGACGACATCGTGCAGCAGGCCGTGCCCTATCTGCGCGACGACATCGAATTCGATGCAGATGCCGTTGCCAAGCAGTGGAAGGACCGGACTGGTACTGCGGCAATTCTGGGTGGAGTTCGTGACGCGCTCAGCGAATTGTCACAGTGGGAGGCCCCTGCGATGGAAGAGGCCCTTCGCAGCCTCGCCGAGCGGCTGGGATTTGGTGATAAGGCAGGCAGGATTTTTCAGCCGCTCCGCGTTGCGCTCACGGGGCAAACGGCGAGTCCTGGCATTTTTGACGTTTTGATGATTCTCGGGCGAGCTCGGGCATTGGCGCGGATCAATGCAGCGCTTGCGGTGGTAAAGTCAGGGAGTTAAACAAATGGGCGAATGGGTGTTGCGTCCTACGCCACGTGAAGTACATTTTGCCCGGATGTCGAGGACCGTGGCAGGCACTCGACCATACATTTTGTGATGCCAGCGAGGCACCATGACGGAGCCGCTGACGCCGCTGGAGCGCCGGGTATACCACTACCTGATCGACTTCCTCGCGGAGAACACGTACCAACCCAGCATTCGTGAGATTGCGAAGAAATTTCGCATCAAGTCAACCAAGACGGTCAGCGACCTGCTTGGCGCGCTCTCTCAAAAGGGTTTCATCGAACGCGACCAGTCACGCTCACGCGGTGTGCGAATCGTGGGGCAGTCTGGTCAGGCAAGTACGCAGCCCGTGCCGTACTACGGACGAGTGCACGCTGGCGAGCCCGCGCTCCTGCCCGACCATCGCGTCGGCTACCTCACGATGGACCGCCGGTTCCTTCCCAGCGACGACGTCTTCTTCCTGCGCATCAA
>JBDTXZ010000550.1:0-3535 GCA_040005935.1 bacterium
AGTGACGCGTTCACGGTTTGCCGTGTATGTGTCCACGCTTGCCTTCGTCGACAACAACCAGGCGATCTGGAGATATCCTGCAATGCCAGACACGAGCGCGAGGGTGAGCCGTGCGGGATCCGTGATCGGGCGCCATTGCGCCAGCACCAGGGCTCCGGCACCCGCGCCGGTATGCGCCGCCAGCGCGACCCAGCTCCACGTCCAGTGACGCAGGAAGGGACGCCAGTAACGCCGGAGCAACCCTCCCAACACCAGTGCGATGAGGATGGCGACGCCAGATTGCGCGAACAAGCCGGCGACAGATAGAACGCTAGTCAACGCCATCGGTGAGGGATGGGACGCACGAGCCGCACGTTCCGGCCGCGGACATCGGTAGATTTGTGGTGCGTGACCCGGGCGCGACCGAGAGGTCGTCGTCGGTTTCTTCGGTGGGGAACGACGAGGCGATAAGGTAGGACTTCCAGCAACGACGCGCGACCCTGACGACCGATGTCCCTGTCAAGCCGCCACGACAATCCTCTCCTCGATCAAATTGCCCGCGACACCTTCGCGCTCTTTCCGAATTGCCATCGCTGCGGCCAGCGAATCGAGCGTATCGAGGATGCTGATGTGCGGGTGCACAGCCTACGTGTCGTGCATCGCAATGGATGTCCTCCCGCGACCACAGCGAAACATCTGGTGCCGCCTGTAGAGGATATCTAGGTAGAAGGTTGTCGTCCTGAGCACAGCGAAGGACCTGCACTTCGGAAATTGCAACAGCCGGTGCAGTCCTTCGCCGCGCTCAGGACGACAGCAACCGCCGGTACAGGTCCATCGCATTCGGCTCGGGCCGACATCCTCCTTGGCCTACCCGATTGAGACGATGAACGATCTAGCTTCGCAACGCGGGCAACAGGGTTGGGAGTGCGCCGATAATCCATACCACGACCCCCGCTATTGCCGCCTTGCTGCGCGGGATCTTGCCAGTGACGGACAGCCCGATCACCAGCAAGATCGTCACCCAGATCGTAAAGAGGTCCATTCGTCCAGCCAAGGCGACCAGCGCAGGCGAGGTGGCATCGGGATCGAGGAATCGCCCGAGCCCGAGCGACACCTTGAACTGGCCAGTCATCGAGGCAGGATCCATCAGCAGTCCCTGCACTCCCGCCGCGATCCCGGCGATGACCTTGGGAAGGTAGGAGTAACACGCCACCATGAGCGCGGCGCCGAATGACTGCTTTGCGTCTACGATCTTGCCCGCGAGCCACAGCCACAAGCCGGTAAAGAACATGGCGAGTGGAGTTGCTACGAACACGAACACCGCCGCGAACTTCTCACCCATCCCTCGGAACTTCCCCATCTGCTCGGCAGTGAGCTGAGGGTTCTTCTTCATCGCGACGGCCGTCGCACGCGTGAACTCAGCATCCATGATCGGCTGCATCACCCCCAGGTTCACCAGCGCGATGACGCCGATGAGCACGGTGACGATGAGCATGGGAACTCCAAATCCAGACCTCTCGCGCCGGGCAAAGACGTCGGACGGCGCGTAGAAGATGTCCATGAAATCTTCCCAGAGTGCCGCCGGCTTGGCGGGCGGTACGGCTGGCGCAGGTTCGCTGTCGTACAAACTGTCTGAAGTGAATTGGTCGCTCATGATTTCCCGGAGAGAATGGCGAAGAGGCGGTGTCGTCCTGTTAGATCGGCTCAATGAAGACGGCGGTGCCGTAGCACAGCACTTCGGTGATACCGGGCATCAGTTCCGTTGCGTCGTAGCGCAGACCGATGATTGCGTTGCCACCCAGTTCCGAACCGTGAGACACCATGATCTGAAACGCATCGGCACGGGCCTGTTCGCAGAGATTCACCAGCAGCGTGATGCTACCGCCAAAGAACGCCTGGAAGCCAACGCCAATGCGCCCAATGACGGATCGCGAGCGCACCGTAATGCCTCGCACGACGCCGAAGGTTCGCGTGACGCGATACCCTGGAATCTCGAATGCGGTCGTAGCATACGGCGTCTCGAACTGGTGGACCGGGCTCATGGTGCCTCCGTGAGGGTTGACGTTCGACAAACGTATCATTCAACACTACGCCGTGGACGGTGAACGGTGAACGGTGAACGGTGGTGCCCGTGAGCGATGCGCGCGATGGAGCACCCGAGAGGTCCGCGCTCACCTGACATTCGCGGCGTTAAACCGCTATCCGCTGTCGGATGCGGGGGTGACGACCGCACACTTTGCTTGCGCCGGTTCATCGGTACAACGCTTGATCGCAGATATGGTTTCGGTCGAGCCGCCACATGCTGTGAGCGTGATGACGGCTGACAGTGGAAAAGGTCTTGAATCGGGCCAGGAGTACGGCGGAGGGCCGTGAAGGAATTAGTCACTTGATCACTCTATGTATCGCAGTGACCAGCCAACGGTAAGGCGCACCTCGATGACCAGCTCGAGCGGCTTTTGTTGGCTATCGCACGAGAAACTTTGAGCCGATGCGCGCGTAGGCTGGATCACACATTCCATTCCCACAGGAGTCCAGGACATGGACGACGTCCAGGCATTCGCTGTCGTTTCGGTGATCATCGTGGGGCTCGTCGGGTCGCTGGCGATGATCGCGGTGGCGACGGTCAGGCTGCTCAACAAACCGCGATCTACCCCCGCGCCGCTCGACGGCAGGAGCGAACAGCAGCTCGAGCAACTACAGCAGTCCATCGATGCCATCGCCATTGAGGTGGAGCGCATCGCGGAGGCGCAGCGATTCAGCGCCAGGCTGATGTCCGAACGCTCGGAGCGGGCGTCGCTGCCCTCGTAGCGCCGCGGCGGCGGGTGCGAAGGATTTGTCGGCCTGAGTAGTTGCGTACAAGGAAGGACCTGCTTTGCTCCCCGGTGGAGAAGCAGGTCCTTCGCTGCATTCACAACAGCAGCCCGACACAACCCTGCGCCACGCCCGAGCTCAACCGCTCCATTGGCTTGACCCGAGCGACTGCCGTCGCCGAACGCGCGCCACGCTTGCGGCGCTTGCCACGTTGCCACTCACTGATCCCGCCGCAGCGGTGATCGAGCTCGAACGCACGATGGACGAGTACAACCCTTCCCAGGGCGATGTTGTTCAGTAACGTGAACGGCGTGTCATTGGCGGACAAGCGCTATTGGCCCCTGTACGAACTCGCAAACGAACGCGGTGCACCCCTGCGTATCCATCCCACGAATCCGATGAATGTGGGCTCCCCCGAAGGCAAGCCATCTTAGGCACATCGGACCTTGCGTGTCCACCCAACTCGGTGCGGCGCGCTTGACCGCAGGAAGATCGGCAACAGCTGAAAGAGGGCCGTGCAAAGACTGCGAAGGAACTTTGAGTCCGCCTCGAGACGCTCGATCTCGGCAAGCGCCGCCGCTGCGCGGAGATGCAGTGCAGCGTGCGCCCATTGAAACGCGTTGATGCCGGCGTCTCGCTCGAGCGCTGAGCGTATTGGGGCGAGCACGTGCCCCGCGAGGTATGCGCCGACGACGAAGGCGATCGATTGTGCGATACCCCTTAGGTCCTTCGCTGCGCTCATGAC
>JBDTXZ010000551.1:0-3531 GCA_040005935.1 bacterium
ACCACGTGGCCCAGAACTCGATCACCGCCGGACCCTTCGCCACCTGCGCGAGGTCGACGGTCTTTCCGTCGAGCGTCTGCAGCGTGGCGCTCGGAGCCGTTGTGCCAATCGCCAGACCAGAATCCTGCGCACGCGCCACCTGCGCCATGGGAAGCGTCATTCCACCGGCCATGAGCAGCGCGCCAAGCAGGACGCGAAAGAATCCGTTGATCATATGAGTAGCTGTCCCATCTTCACGAGGTAGTACTCGGCGGCACCGAGCATGACGAGCGCGAACACCTTCTTGACCGTTACCATCCATGCGCCAGCCCGAGGCAGGCGCGCCAATCCACCTGTGGACAGGCCCACCACCACGAGCAGCGCACACATGCCGAGCGAGAACGTGAGCAGGTACACGAACCCGAGCATCGCGCTATGCGTCACCGTGACCCAGGTGAGCACGGCGGCCATCACCGGGGCCGAACACGGCGCCGCGACGAGACCCGACATGGCGCCCATCCCGAGCGCGCCGGAAAAGCGCCCAGCCGTCCCCAGATTCGCGGCCCGCGACATGATACCCGCCGGAAGGCGGATTGGTACCACGTCCATCATGCTCAGCCCGGCAAGGATGAGCACATTGGCCATCGCAAAATAGAGCCACGGATTCGTACTCACGCTGCCGAACAACGTTCCCGTAAGCCCCGCAAAGACGCCGAGGGCCGAGTAGACCAGTGCCAGTCCGACGACGTAGGTGAGCGTGAGGAGCAGCGGCCGCAGGCGCGACGGCGCCTCGCCCGTGGATTGCCCACCAACGATGGCCGCCGTAATCGGGATCATCGGATAAACGCACGGCGTCAAGCTCGTGAGCACGCCACCAAGGAACAGGGCGGGGAGCGCCAGGAATGGATTGCCGTTGAGGAGCTGCTGCGAGATGGATGCGTCGGCCACGAAATCGGAGTTGTCGGTAAGGACGAAAGGTATCGCGGCGGCCATCCTGCGGCAGGCTTCGCCACCGGCGTTGCACAGTTTTCGCACACCTGCCTACTGTCGGCGCCGGGCCAACAGCTACATCGTACGATGATAGTGGCGCACCTCGCGCTCCGTTCCCCGCCTGCCGGAGTTTGCTATGGGGCCTTGGCGGCTCCCCTCCGTACGATGGCCGCTGCTCCTGCTCATGGTGAGCATCGGTTTCACGACACTCGGCGTCTTCGAGGCCAATCGCGCGATTCGCTCGCAGCGGAGGGTCGCGGAGCGCGCGCTGCACGACTACGCCGGCTTTGTGGCCTGGAGTTACGGGCAGCACCTGCGCGAACTCTTTGCGGCCGGCACGCAGGAAGCGCTTGGCGCCGTGAACCATGGCGATCAGATGCACTCGTTCCCCAGGGTCCCGAGTGCGTCGGGTCTTCCGCATTACCTGCCGATGGATGCGCGTTGCAACTGTCATCGCTCACGCAACGGTCCGAATCCATCGGCGTTCTTCGCCTATGTGCTCGGCAGCGATACGCTCGGCGTCGCCCTCAACACGCATCCGAATCCTGCCGAGGGGTGGGAGGTGGATCGTCCGCTGCCGGTCGAGTACGCGAAGGCATATCGCGGGACGTACACGCCCGAGGAACGCCGGTGGATCAACGACACCATCACCGCGCAGATTCACGCTGGGAAAAGCGATGGCAAGTTCCCCATTGTTCTTGCGACGCACGACTCGTTGCCGCGGATGCTCGTGTACACGCTCATGCCAACGACATGGGGCGACACGCTTGTTTATGGCGCCGAGTATGCGCGGCGGGATGTGGAGCGCGTGCTCGCGGAAGTGATGTACGAGCGCGGGCTGCTCCCGGAAACGTTCGCGAGCGGCCATTCCATGCGTGAAATGGTGCAGCTGCAGGTAACGGACGCGCGCGGCGACCTGCTTTTCCAATCGGAGCCTGTGCGTAAGTGGGCGCTGGACGACACCGTCCGATTGCCCGCTGCCTTTGGGTCGCTGCGTGTTCGTGCGCAGATCAATCCTGCGATGGCCAATTCGCTTGTCATTGGTGGTCTGCCAAAATCGCGACTGCCATTTCTGCTCGGATTGCTTGCGGTCGCGGCGGCGCTGTCCTTCGTCGCGATGGGACAGATCCGACGCGAAGGCGAGCTCGCTCGGCTCCGTGCGGACTTCGTTGCGAGCATTTCACACGAGCTCCGCACTCCGCTGGCGCAGATGCGGCTCTATCTCGAAACGCTGCGCCTTGGGCGGTTTACGACGGAGGACCAGCGCAACTGGTCACTCGACAATGTGGAGCGCGAGACGACACGGCTGACGCATCTTGTCGAGCGAGTGCTTCGGTTCTCGCGGACGGGACGCTCTGACGATGACGCGCGTGAAAGAATGGACGCCGCGGTCGAAGTGGGGCGCATCGTCGAGGAATTCCAGCCGCTCGCCGCGGCGCGAGGCGCGCGCGTGGCGTTGACGGCGGACGCGGTGCCCCCGCTTGTGCTACGGCCCGCCGCGCTGCGCCACATCCTGCTCAATTTGCTCGACAACGCGGTGAAGTACGGGCCCAGCAACCAGACGGTTCGCGTGCGCGTGCACGCCGAGGGCAGCGAGGTGCGCATCGAGGTGGCGGACGAAGGGCCGGGTGTGCCCGAGCGCGATCGTGCGTCGGTGTGGGGTGCGTATGTTCGCGGGAAGTCGGCGGGTCACGCGGGGGGATCTGGTCTCGGGCTTTCGATTGTGCATGATGTCGTGACGCAGCACGGCGGGCACGCGTGGATCGAAGGATCTGCTGGTGGTGCGCTCTTCATCGTGACATTGCCCGCCGAGCTCGCCCCAACGCCCTCGGCGGGCCACATGCAGGCCGTCGAACCGGTGCTCGGCTGATGGCGCGCGTGCTCGTCGTCGAAGACAACGTCCAGTTGGCGGAGGGAATCGCGTACAACCTGCGACATGAGCAGCACGAAACCCGCATTGCGGAAGATGGTCGCGCGGCACTGAGCGTGGTGCGCGAGTGGTCACCTGAGCTCGTGATTCTCGACCTCATGCTTCCGGTGCTCGACGGCTACGAAGTGCTCGCGGCGATTCGGAGAGACCAGAATCATGTGCCGGTGATCATCCTGAGTGCGCGTGGTGAGGAAGCCGACAAAGTGCGCGGCTTTCGTCTCGACGCCGATCAGTATGTCACGAAGCCGTTCGGTGTCCTTGAGTTGCTCGAGCGCGTTGCAGCGCTGCTGAGGCGCAGTGCCGCGCGAACGGTAGTCGAGTCGCCGTCATCATGCATTCGTTTTGCCGATGTCGTCGTCGATACGTCGGCGCGCACGGTGAAGCGCGGAGACCAGGCGTGCCTGCTGACGCCCAAGGCGTTCGAGTTACTTCTCGCACTGATCCGCCGGAACGGGTCTGTCGCGTCGCGCGAGGAGTTGTTGAGAGAAGTGTGGGGCTACGGTGCGTTCGTGCTTTCTCGCACGGTGGATTCGCACATCGCGGAGCTGAGGCGAAAGCTCGAGACCGATGCCGCGAAGCCGAAGCACATCCTGACGGTGTGGAAGATCGGGTATCGGTTCGACGCGGCGTAA
>JBDTXZ010000552.1:0-3524 GCA_040005935.1 bacterium
GAAGGCTGTCGGTCAGCCGAGGCGCGAGGTCATCGAAGACATGCGCATTGGAATTCCAACCGTGGAGAAGAACGAGGGTCCGCCCGCGGCCGCCCCAGTCCAGATACTGCACGCGCCCATGTGTTGGACCAACGAATCCCACGTGATGGGGCGATGCATCGCGCCAGGGTTGAGGCGCTGCGTTAGATGCTCCCTGCGCGCCGCTGGCAGACCAGGCAAGAGCAGTCGCTGCGGACAAGGCGGCAATCCACAAAGGTTGCAGTGTGCGTTGAGCATGCCCCGATGTCACTGCGGCCATAGTTCCGTCTTCACGTGGCATCTGATTCGAACCGCGGCCCAGGTACTTCGTCTTACGGAGAGATCATACCGATCGTTGCGAGCCAATTCTCGACCAACGTCGGCCACTCGGTAATCGGGGCGCTCGTGCGCCGCAGCCCGAAGGCATGCCCGCCCTTCACGTACACATGCATCTCCGCGGGAATGCCGGCCTTCTTGAGCGCCGCGTAGTAGACGAGGGAATTCTCCACGGGATCGACCGGGTCATCCTCCGCCTGGAGCAGGAACGTTGGCGGCGTTCGACTCGTGATCTTGATATCGGGGTTCAACGCGAAGTGTCTTTCGGACACGGCGAGATGCCCCGGATACAACGCGATCGCGAAATCGGGGCGACAGCTCGCCGTGTCAGCGGCGTCGACGGCTGCATAGAGACGCTTCTGGAATTGTGTGCTCATCGCGGCGACCATGTGCCCGCCGGCAGAAAAGCCGAGTACGCCGATCTTCTGCGGATCGACATGCCACTGCGCAGCGTGAAAGCGCACCAGTCCCACGGTGCGCTGCGCGTCCTGCAATGCGATCCTGCAATCCCGATACGGTCCTGTTCTTACGCACGGCACGCGGTACTTCAGCAACACGCACGTGATGCCCTTCGATATCAGCCAATCGCATGCTTCCGTGCCTTCGAGATCGATCGCCAGGATAGTGTAGCCTCCGCCAGGAAACACGACGACGGCCGCGCCGGTGTTGCGTCCCACCGGCGAATAGACGGTCATTGTCGGCTGCGAAACCTTGTCGACGTATACCCACGGTTTGCCGCCAACGAGTTTCTTGGTACCATCGGTCTCAACGACGGTCCCCGACACCTCGGGTCCCTCGACTGGCCGCGCGTCCGGAACCGCCCGCGGCCAGATCTGAATTTGCGTCTGGCCTGGCGTTGGCTGCCAAGGAGCCTGTCCAGCAACAGTGCGAGGCACGCCGGCGGCCAGGACCAGGAACAACGCTGAAGTTGTGCACGCGTCCCGCACTCCCATCTGGCGGCCTCGTTAGTCTCTGGTCAGTCTGAATCGTGAAACGACGCTGCGAGCAAAGCCAAGATATGCGAGCGACGCGAACTTCCTAGGATCGCCGCCAGCTTCAGCCCGCCTGTTGGTGAGCGCCACGTCCACCTGCGCGGGGCTTCGAATTGCGGATCACGGCCGCGTCCGCTCGCGCACGCGCGAATCGAGAGTGATAGTGTGACGGCACGTCCGTCGAGCACCTCGACACCCATCCCCAGGACACGTTCATGATCGCTGCCATCCGCGTGCGGTTCACGCCGACGCCCGCCAATCTCGTCTGGAGCGACGCGGTCTTCGCGCGTTGGCTCGACGCGAACGTGCCATACAGCATGGCGCACTTCTGGCGCAAGTCGTCATTCGGACTCGCCGATCTGAACTTCCAGATCTTCCCTGCCATCGTCATTGACGATCCGCGCGCCGCCCTGAGCGCTGAAGAACGCAAGGACAATGTCATCACGCGCCGAACGTTGGTAGCGGGCGTGACGAGCAAGATCACCGAGCTATTCTCCCCAGATTGGAGCACGATCGATGGAGCCGTGATCTGGTTTGCGCAGGGGACAGATCTCTTCGGCGGCGGCGGCCATCGTGTCCCACTCCCACAGCCCGACGCGAACCTCATCGACCTGTTGTTCGGCGGAGCGGATCAACAATACAAGGACATCCCCGTCGCGGTGAGCGACATCGCGACGCCCTTTCACATGGCCGCCCAGGAACTCGGCCACGCCTACGGGTTCGAACATCCGCTCGACGCCGGGCGGCAGGATTACGGCGATCCGTATGACTCGATGGCGTCGGAGATCTACGGCAACGTCTTCAATCCCGCGTTCATACGCCCCGTCGATGGGACGCTCCCCGTCGGAACGATCGTCAAGGATCTCGATCAACAGCGCATCATCGGGCCGCACCTGAGCGCAGCGCAGCAGACCTTAGGCCCGTTCGAAAAGACGTTGAGGAGCAAAGGCATGTTCGTCGATGTGCCCACGAGTTACGCGGGCGGTGCCTCGTCGTTCACGCTGTATGCGCTCGACTACGCCATCAGCCGCTTCCCTCAGCAGCCATTGCCCATCCTCGCGATCATTCCGCCGACGGGCCCGGGCGACGAAAAGTATTTTCTCGAGCTCCGGCGCGCCGAGGGCTACGATGCGGGCCTGCGAAAGGACTCGGCCGATGTCATACGTCCGCCGGTCGGCGTCGTCATTCACCTGTACGACACGGCGCTCAAGAAAGTCGCGTATGTCGACACATTTGCGCTCCCGCTTACCCGCAGCGATACCGACTACCATCTGTTCAGCGGCGTCGGATTCACCTTTCGCGTGACAAGTATCGGCGCCGACTTCCGTTCGGTCGGTATCACAATCGGCGGGCGCGATTTCTGGCGCCACTTCGGTCTAACGGTCGAAGATCCGCAACGCCAGGAGTCCCTCGTCACGACGACAGGCGATTGGCAGCCGGTGCTCGTAAGTCCCTGCTTTGCCTTCCCCGTCGGTCCGTACACATATCGCTACGAGTACACGCTCACAAGCTACGTCATTCCAGTGACGTCGTTCGGCTACGAGCAGCCGACCTACGTGTGGACGATCAACGGCAAGCAACTCGATCCCGCGCTCCACTCGGCCATGATCGACGTCACGCTCGAGTCGCCAAAGCCGGCCGGCAAGACAATCGCGATCACGCCCGTTGCGCTCAGCTACACCGTCGACCCCGATCGCTTGACGATCGATTGCCAACGCGGGGTCGGGAATTTTTCCGTCTTTGTCGAGGTCAAGGTGGTCGAGTCCTCTCAAGAGGTCCTGAAGAACTACTATGAAGATCGCACGTCGGTCTTTCGGCTGCGTTTCGACAGTGTGAAGCTCACATGGGACGACAACTACAAACAGAAGTTGAAGCAGTGTAAGGACATGCTCGATGGGGTAAACGCCAAGCACATTCCGCAAGCCAAGGTCGGCGTCCCGCATCCCGAGGATCCGTTCGGCATCGTAGGCAACCTTCGCACTCTCGTCAATGAGTTTGCGCACGTAAGCTTCACCGTGACCAACGCTGTCATCGACGAGGTGGGCCGCATCGCGACGATCGCGAAGCAAGTGCTCAACAACAGGCGGTGAGCGGGCACCGCTCAGCAGATATACGAACTGCGCGCGCGATGGTGATTCCCATCCCTGTCGCGTCTGCCTAACGCGACGTATTGGTGGC
>JBDTXZ010000553.1:0-3520 GCA_040005935.1 bacterium
CCGCCTGGCGCGCGCTACTCCATCGACAAATACTTTGCATTGGACGCGCTGCCCGTCGCGCGCGACGACGGACTGTTCGAGATCCGCTTGCTGTCTGTCGTCGCCGAACAACGCGGCGGATTGTTGGCGCCGCTCCTGATGTATGCGGCATTGCGATTCGTGGAAGAACGTGGCGGAACGCACATCGTCGCACTCGGACGCGACGAGGTCCTCGATCTCTACCTTGGCGTCGGCATGCGCGAGGTGGGACAAACCGCGCGCTCGGGATCGGTGCTCTATCACCTGCTCGAAGCGCCGCCCGAATCGGTGCGCGCCGCAATCGCGCCGCATCAGCGCATCGTCGATCGCATTGCGCAGGACGTGCGGTGGCAGTTGCCCGTTCCATTTTCCGGAGCACCCGTGTGCTATCACGGCGGCGCATTCTTCGACGCCATCGGCGACGAGTTCGATACACTCGATCGCTCGCGGACGGTCATCAGTGCCGACGTACTCGATGCGTGGTTCCCACCCAGCCCAAGCGTGCTACAGGCAATCGAAGCGCACCTGCCGTGGCTCGTGCGCACATCACCACCGACATCGTGCGCGGGGCTCGTGCGCACGATTGCGCGCGTGCAAGGTGTCGATACGGAGAGCGTTCTTCCTGGCGGCGGGTCGTCGGATTTGATCTTCCTCGCGCTGACACGTTGGCTCAATCGCGATTCGCGCGTCTTGATCCTCGATCCGATGTACGGCGAATATGATCACGTGCTGCAGCAGGTCATTGGATGTCGCGTCGACCGGTTCATGCTTTCGCGCCGTGAGGGCTACACGCTCAACGTCGCTCGGCTCGTCGAACGTCTCCAGTCTGTGCGTTATGATCTCGTGATCCTGGTGAATCCCAATAGTCCCACAGGTCGCCACGTTCCGCGCGCCGCGCTGGAGAATGCGATCGCCGAGGTTTCCCGTTCCACGCGCGTGTGGGTGGATGAGACGTACGTGGAATACGCGGGCGCGAACGAGTCGCTCGAGCGTTTCGCGTCGACGCATGAGGGCGTCGTGGTCTGCAAGTCGATGTCGAAGGTGTACGGACTGAGTGGCGTGCGCGTGGGCTATCTCTGCGCGTCTCCGTCGACGATCAATGCGTTGCGACCATACAGTCCGCCGTGGGCAGTGGGACTCATTGGGCAAGTGGCGGCCGTGCATGCGTTGAGCGACCAAGCGTACTACCGCGAGCAGTGGGCGGTGACGCGTGGTTTGCGCGACGCACTTGCGGCGGGCCTGCGGCGATGCGGGATGGATGCGCTACCAGGAATCGCGAACTTTGTGCTATGTCATCTGCCGGAGAATGGCCCAACCGCAGCAGACGTCGTGGCCCGGGCGCGGGAACACGACCTTTTCCTTCGCGACGTTGGCCCAATGGGGCGCAGCCTTGGCACTCATGCCATTCGTGTTGCAGTAAAGGACGCGGAGACGAATGGGAAGATGCTCGGGATCCTCTCGCGAGTGCTGCTGAGTGGTGGCGGTGCGGCAGCGTAGAAGCGCTTGGGGGTCGGGATCCGTGGAAATCCGCCAAATCCGCGCAAATCCGCGGTAGGTTCGTTCAACCGCAGTCAAAACCCACAGCCTCCAACGCCGAACTGGGAAACGTTGGTCAAATCTCAACGCGGATTTATGCGGATTTGGCGGATGCACGCGGATTACTCCCATGTACGCATAGATCCATGGTGCGCCGCGCCGCACTCTAAAAAAATGTTCCATTCGTGAATACTTAGGAGATCAGTAAGAACATGCTGTGCGCGGGCTTGCATGTGGGACACTTGAAAACAGCAACTGCTTTATCGCGGAAACGCACGGATAGACCCAGCAGAAGTGTCGTACCCGCGCCATTTCCGAAACTCGCGACTTGCTGTTGCCGAGGAGCCGCGATCAACCTGTCGCTCGCACGCTTACTCGCGCCAGGTACGAAGAGTGTGATGAAGCGCAGCCATAGCCGAGGATCCGCGGAAATCCGCCAAATCCGCGGAAATCCGCGTTGGAGTAGTTCAACGCCCTCGAACCCCCAAACTTGAAACGCAGTCCGCCGGAGGTAGCGCCAACCAATGATATAGTGGTAAATCCTCCGGATGAACTCCCCCGGAAGACACACCACACGACTGGTTTGGGCCGCGTGCGCCCTCGTGTCGTGCAGTCGACCCCACGGCGCACCATCGCCGAAAGACAGTCCCGACGCGCGCGTCCTCATCTACAACATCCACGCAGGCAAGGACGCCCCCGGCGTCGACAACCTCACACGCGTGGCGGAACTCATCCGCTCGACGAACGCCGACATCGTTCTTCTCCAGGAAGTCGATAAGGGGACGAAGCGCTCGAACAACGTCGACCAGCCCGCCGTGCTCGCCGCGCAGACTGGCCTCCACGTCGCCTTTGGCAGCGCGCTGGATTACGACGGCGGCAAGTATGGCGTCGCCACGCTCTCGCGCTGGCCAATCGTCAAGGACACACTCTTTCACCTTCCCGTCGACCCCGCGCAAACGCGCGCGGGTGGTTCCACTGAGCCGCGCGGCGCGCTGCGCATCATGGTGGAGAGTCCCAAGGGTCCGCTCGCCGTTATCAACACACATCTCGACGCGAGCGCGGTAGATCGCTGGCGGCGACAAGAAGCTGACTCCATCACCAGCCTTGTTGCACAAACGCAACGCGACGTCGCCATGGTCATCGCCGGCGGCGATTTCAATTCCGAACCCGAAAGCGCCGTGCACGTCGCCGTGCGCGGCGCCGGCCTGCGCGACAGCTGGATGGAATGCGCCGGAGGGCTGGGCCTCACGTATCCAGATGGCATTCCAGTCAAGCGGATCGACTATCTCTTTCTCACCGGCAATATCCACTGTTCATCCGCTCAGGTGATCAACACACGACTCTCGGATCACCGGCCGGTACTCGTGGAACTCACGCTGCGCCCGTCAGCACTGGCCGTACCGACGAAGGTCGCTGCGGTCCCAGCGAAAGCGCCGGTGACGACGGGCAATCTCGATCCGCGCACACCACTCACCGCCGCGCAACACGAATGGGTCGAGTGGACGCTCAACTCGCTCTCCCTCCGCGAGCGCGCTGGCCAGATGATCAACGTCTGGGTGCTCGGCGACTACACCAACACGCACGACTCGAGCTTTGCCGAAGTGCTGCGCTGGATCAGGCAGGATCATATCGGCGGCGTCACGATGTCACTTGGCTCACCCATCGAGGTGGCCGAGAAGATCAATGCGATGCAGCGGGCGGCGAAGGTGCCGCTGATAGTGGGCTCGGATCTCGAGCCAAATCTCGGACGGCTCGAAGGCGGTGTGTTCACGCACTATCTCATGGATGCCGGCGGAGCGACCGTGTTCCCAAACGCCATGGCGATCGCGGCAACCGGACGCGACACCGATGCCTACGAGGTCGGGCGCGTCATCGGTCGCGAGGCGAAGGCCGTGGGCATCCTCATGAACTTCGCGCCGGTGGTGGACGTCAACAACAATCCGGCGAACCCGGTGATCAACACGCG
>JBDTXZ010000554.1:0-3503 GCA_040005935.1 bacterium
AGTTATCCCCAAGGTTCGGTACTGAAGACGAATACAAACTCGACTTCATTCCCGTCAACTCGTCGCATGAGCGATGCGCCGAGAAAGCCAGGCAGCGTCTCGAGCCTCGGCAGGACGTCGCCGAAGAAGTGTTGCGGGTAGACGTGCGCGCGATCGAGTGCCGCGCGTCCGTTCCATGAACGAACGATCATGGATCAGCTGGTTCGCTTGATTGGAGATTGAGTGGCGCATGAAAAGCGGCCACTCGGTTGATCTCTAGTTAAGCGAACAGCCTTTGGCGCGCCACTCTCGAACGGACTCGCCCTGACGGGAAGAGAATCAACGCGCCAACCCAAGCCGATGCGATACATGCTACCTCGCCCGCACGGTGGGGAACTAGCGCTCGGCCTTAGATGGATGCTAGCATTGTGCACGCAATCGCAGGTTTCGAGCGGCGCCGCTGTTGCTCTCCACCTCATCTACCCAATTACAACGAGGACGTACGATGGCGACCGTGATATTCACCAATGGATACCTCGCCGTGCAGGGAATCAGCGGCGGCCCGCTGTTCCAGCTCTTCTCACAAGCACCCCAGAACTGGGTGCTCACCAACGAAAGCGCCGACCAAGGCAACGTTCCACTTCAGTCATCACCACTCGGCGTCGGTGCACACTCCATCGGAGCAACCTTCGCCGGAGAGCTGGGACTCGGCGGCGGACCATCCATCGTCGGAGCGACAACGTACCCAAAGGTCTGGTATACCGGCACACTGAAGTTCACCGGAAGCATCACGCTCACGAATGCGATGCCCGAGCCACTCATCGCCGTGCGCGCATTCAAGATGTCGGGCAATCTGAAGGGCTACCTCAACAACCCCTTCGTAGGCCCGCCGGGACCCGCGGTCTTCGACAGTGCAGTCGGCGGTAAGGGAAAGGCGGTGATCATCATGACGTCATTCATGGATGGCGCAACGCGGCTGTTCTCGCTGAAGAGCCTGACATATCACTTCATGCCGTGACACCTGTCATCCCGCACTACCGAAGGGAGTGTCGGGATCTGCTATCCCTTCGCTATCGCCAGCAACAGGGCAAGGACGATAGATCCCGACAGTCTCTTCGCGACTGCGAGATGACAGTTGCTCCACATGCGAGAACAGAACGCCCGCACGAATGTGCGGGCGTTCTGTCTTCACTCACAAATGCTGGCTACTTGAAGTTGGGATTGTTGAGCGTTTCGACGTCCGGCAGCGGCACGCAGGTAAGACTGCTGTACGTATTCCCCTTTAACGTCACACCCGTCGTGAAGGGCAGACTGTACCGGAGCATGTCCCCATAGCGTTGCCCTTCGCTGAACAGCTGACGACGCCGCTCCTCGAGCACGAGATCCGTGAACGCCTGCCCCGTCGGTGCTGCACCGGTGAGCGTGGGAACGCCATTCGCCGTACGCACGGCGTTGAGTGCATCGAACCCTTGCTGCCCACCGACCGCTTCCGCGTAAATCAGCTGCGCCTCGTTCCACGACGCGATCGGAACCGGCGTGCCGCCAGTCTGGGCAATGAACTTCTGCTGCTGAAACAGCGGTGTCACGCCGTCGTTGGCCTTCTTGCCCGCGTCTTTCACCTTCACGCGCGGATCGGGCACACTGCCCGCAACGCCATTCACGGTGAGGTTGCGATACGGCGCCGACACCGAGAGATAGTCGTTGCGAATGGTCAGATTGTAGATGCGATTCTCGCGCTGCGTCGCACCGCCCTCGGTGAATTCCGCGTTCCGCACGAAGCCGGACGGAACGAGCGCCGCATCGGCCGCTGCACCGGTGAGATTCTTGAGATCCAGACGCGCGCGCGCTCGACCGACACGCGCCATGTTGAGAACGCTCTGGTCACCGACCGCCGTGGCGCGCGCAATTGCATCGGTAAAGCGCACCTCAGCCGCTGCAAACACCTCCGCGCGCGTCATCTTCGGCCCGTTGTCCATCGCCATCTCGCACATCCCTTCGCCGAGCAGCAGGATGGCATAGCCGGCGTATGCGCGCATCTGGGCCATCAACAACGCACGGCCCTGCACCTGCGCATCCGTGAACTTCTCGAGCCGGCTGAACGTGTCGTCGAGCTGAAAGCGCGCTTGCTGAAGCGGCGTGTAGAAACCCATCGCCGTCGTGGCCCGGACGTAGTTGCAACTGCCGGGTGCCGCCTTGATCTCCTGGACGCCGCGCCACTCCCAGGGGTGATTGTCAACGAACCCGTTGGCGTTCAGATACTCGCCGCTCAGCATGGCGGCCGAGGCCGCGTACTGTATGACGCCGCACTGCAACGTCTGAAGGGCGGCAGCTGCGAGTGCCGGCGCGAGCGTCGCATCCGCAAGCGCTTCGGCCGGCACGCTACCGGGGTTGTCGACATCGAGGATGCTATTGCAGGCAGTGAGGCCGACCAACGCGACTGCAACCAGCGTCGACCGATGAATGATTCTGTATGTCATGATTCTCCATCCTCCTCGGTCAGTGATTAGTAAGTGAGACGGAAGTTGACGACGAAGCTTGCGGTCGGCGGCATGATCGTCTGGAAGCCGTTCGACAGCGAGCCCACGGCGCGAGTCTCTGGATCCCACACGTGCTGGTTGGCCACGTCGACATATATCTCGCCGTCCCGCGACGTATTCCAGCCCTGTTCCGCAGTCCACAACATGGAGAGGTTGCGACCCGCGACCGTGATCGAAGCGCCCGACGCACCAACTCTCTGCACGAGTGTCGGCTTGAGGGTATACGACGCCGAGAGCTCGCGCAGTCTCAGGAAGCCCGCCTGATACGTGCTCGCTGCGTCGGTGTCGATGCTTCGATAGACCTGGAGGAATTGGTCGTTCTGCTCGATCACCGCCTTCGTCGAGCCTTGATTGTGCAGTGCACGAATCTCGGTGTCCGACGCCAGATGGCCGCCGTTCCCGTCAACGCGTGCGTACAGACGCAGATTGTCCCAGAGGGTGACCTGCGTGTTGAAGCCCTGCTGCCAGGTCGGCTGCGTGTGGCCCCAGTACACGCGCGGCGCCGCCGTGCCGGTATAGGTGCCGATGGGGCAGGGCATATCCGGTCCGCCCTGCTCGAGTCCCGCCTTCCCCGTTCCGCCGTCGCAGATCGCGGACAGCACCGCGCCGGTGGGACTGAGTGTCGCCGAACGAACCTTGTACATGAAGAAGTCAGCGATGCCGAAGCCGACTCGGGCCTGTGCCTGCCCACCCCCGCCGACGGTCAGGAAACTCTGGCCGCCGAGGTCGTCGACGCGGTTGCCGTTGTTGGCGAGCTGCGTTCCGACTTCCCACGCAACGCGACGGCCCTGCAGGATGCGGAAGGTCGCGGCGAGCTCATTACCCCATGTCGAGAGACGGCCGATGTTGACCACCTGGCTCCCCGGGAAGCCGACGGACGGCGGTACCGGGACGTTCACGATCGCGTCGGTCACCTTGCGGCCGAAGTGCGTGTAGCTCACGTCCATGCGCCGATTCAGAAGCGCTGTCTCGAAACCGAGTTCCAGC
>JBDTXZ010000555.1:0-3491 GCA_040005935.1 bacterium
AATCACTCGTGCTGTTCGACGGGGCGATGGGCACGATGCTGTACGCCAAGGGCGTCTTCATCAACCAGTGCTACGACGAACTCAACGTCCGTGCACCCGACCTCGTGCGCGGCGTGCATCGCGCGTACGTGAAAGCGGGTGCCGAGGTGCTCGAGACGAACAGCTTTGGTGCCAACCGTCTGAAGCTCGCGCAGTTCGGGCTCGCGACGCAAACGCGCGAGCTCAACAAGCGCGCAGCGGAACTCGCGCGCGAAGCCGCCGACGAGGGATCGGAGGTGCTCGTTGCTGGCGCCGTCGGCCCACTGGGAGTGCGACTCGAGCCATATGGCTCCACGTCGACTGACGAAGCGCAGGCGATTTTCCGCGAGCAGATGGAAGGCCTGAAGGCCGGTGGTGCAGACCTCTTCATCCTCGAGACGTTCAGCGACCTGCACGAGATCGGACAAGCGATTGCGGCCGCGCGCGCTGTGGATCCCGACATGCCGGTCGTTGCGCAGATGACCATCGGGGCGGACGGACTCACGCCATACGGTGCCACGCCAGAAGACGTCGCGCGTGCGCTCGATCGGTTCGGCGCGGACATCATCGGCCTCAACTGCTCCGTCGGCCCGCAGGCGATTCTCGAGGCCGTCGAGAAGATGATCCCGGTCACCCACAAGAAGATCTCCGCGCAGCCCAACGCCGGCATGCCGCGCGACGTGGGCGGACGCAGAATGTACATGGCGAGCGCGGAGTACACGGCCGAGTACGCGCGGCATCTTGTGCAGGCCGGCGCGAAGGTGGTGGGTGGGTGCTGCGGCACCACGCCAGAGCACGTGAGCGCGATGGCCATCGGGATTCGGCCATTGAGTCCGCGTTTCGCGCGCACGGGCGCGACGTCGCAGATCAGTGTGGGCGCCACGCCGGTCGCCAGCGAAGGGAAGCGCGCCCCTGACGTCCCGCCAATTCCGCTGGCGGAGCGTTCTCGCTGGGGCGCCAAGATTGCCACGGGCAACTTCGTCACGTCCGTGGAGATCGTGCCGCCGCGCGGCGTCGATGCGTCGAAAATGCTGGCTGACGTCGCGCTGCTGAAGATCGCAGGCGTCGATGCCGTGAACGTCCCCGACGGGCCGCGTGCGCAGAGTCGTATGGGTGCGTTGCTCACGTCGTTGCTCATCGAGCAACGCGTCGGCATCGAGACGGTGACGCATTACGCCTGTCGCGATCGCAACCTCCTGGGCATGCTCAGCGACTTGCTCGGTGCATCAGCCGTTGGCCTGCGCAACTTGCTGCTCATCACGGGCGACCCGCCGAAGATGGGGCCGTATCCGAGCGCAACTGCCGTGTTCGACATCGACGCAATTGGGCTGACGAATCTCGTCCGCAACCTGAATCACGGGCGCGATCCGGGCGATAATTCCATCGGTCAGGGAACACGGTTCGTCATCGGTGTTGGCGTGAATCCGGCGCCCATCGACCTCGAGCACGAGCTCAAGCGCTTTGCGTGGAAGGTGGAGGCGGGCGCGGAGTTCGCCGTCACACAGCCCGTGTTCGACGCAAAACAACTCGAGAACTTCCTGCGTCGCACCGAGGGCGCTCGCGTCCCGATCATCGCGGGGATCTGGCCACTGGTCAGCGTGCGCAATGCGGAGTTCCTGGCCAACGAAGTTCCTGGTGTCAGCGTGCCGCCCGAGGTCATCTCACGGATGCGAAAGGCGAGCGACCAGTCGAAGGAGCACGCAGTCGCTGAAGGCATCTCGATCGCGCGCGAAATGTTGGGACGGGTGCAAGGTGCGGTACAGGGCGTGCAGGTTTCGGCGCCATTTGGCAAGGTGGAACTGGCGCTGGACGTCTTCGGTGATACGTTGCGTCCGCCAGATCTATCCAATCATGAGCGAGGGCTCTCGAGCCAGCTCGCATAGGGCGTGTGTCCGCGGAGGGACGATGGAGCGAGGACGCCTCATCGTCGACTGGTCCGGGGTAGAGTGGGAAGTCTACGACGAGAGCCAGTGGACGATCACGTTGGCGCTTGACTGGGAATATCCGCCACAAACGGAAAACCCCGGTCTCCTTTTCGACTCCGCGCTCGGAACCCGGCGCATCTTCCCGTGCCCTCCGAATTGGAACGCCCTGAGCGACACCGAGCTTGCGGTGCTGCTTACCCAGGCGAGATCGCTCGCCTAGCATTGTCGTCGCGCACGCAGCGAAGGACTGCTCGTGCAGATCCCGTCTCTCCTGCGACCAATGCCCTCACCGCACATCCGCGCACTCGCCGTCAGCATCCTCGTGTTGATCGGCACGTCGACGACACTCAATGCGCGCGCTCCTGGCGCGACGTCAACGCCATCGATGGCCGAGCCAAGCCTTTCGCCAGACCATCGTGAGATTGCGTTCGTCTCCGGAGGCGACATCTGGACGGTACCATTCGCGGGCGGAGACGCCCGGCTCCTGGTGTCGCATCCGGCGACAGAAGGCCGCCCACTCTGGTCACCCGACGGCACTCGCCTCGCCTTTACGTCCAACCGCACGGGCAATGGCGACATCTACGTCCTGACATTCGCCACCGGCGATCTACGACGAATCACGTTCGACGACGTGAACGATGTACTCGACAACTGGTCGCGCGACGGCACGTGGTTGTACTTCTCGTCGACGAGCCGAGACATCTCGGGCATGAGCGACGTGTGGCGTGTGCGCGCAGATGGCGGCACGCCGACGCAGGTCGCGGCTGATCGCTACGCGGCAGAATACTTTGCCGCACCGGCACCCGATGGCGCCACGATTGCCATCACGGCGCGCGGAGTTCCGTTCGGTCAATGGTGGCGTCACGGTCACAGCCACATCGACGAGAGTGAAATCTGGCTGGTACACGATGTCGCGCCTGCCAGCGCATCCACACCTCGATATGAGCAGGTCACGACCGGCGGCGCAAAGAGTCTATGGCCGATGTGGTCATCCGACGGGGCGACGCTCTACTTCATGAGCGACAGGTCAGGTAACGAAAACCTGTGGATGCGTGCGGCGAAGGGCGGCGATGCCGCCCCGCTTACCAAGTTCACAGATGGTCGTGTGCTCTTTCCGTCTATTTCGGCCGATGGGCACGCGATTGCGTTCGAGCGCGACTTCGGCGTGTGGACGTTTGACGTCGGGTCACGCCAAGCACATCGGGTGCCGATTGCGTTGCACGGTTCGCCCGCTGGACCTTCGGTCGATCATCTCACGCTGAACAACGGCATTCAGCAGCTCGCGCTGTCGCCCGATGCAAGGAAGGTTGCGTTTACCGTTCGCGGTGAAGTCTTTGCGGCGTCGACAAAGGATGGTGGTGAGGCCTCGCGCGTAACGTCCACACCGGGCTCCGAGGAGCAGCTTGCATGGGCGCCAGACAGTCGCCGGCTCGCCTACTCGAGCGATCGCGACGGCGCCTGGCATCTGTATCTGTATGACTTCGGTACGCGCACCGAAACGCAGCTGACGCGCGGTGCGGCGAATGATGTCACGCCGCGGTGGTCGCC
>JBDTXZ010000556.1:0-3491 GCA_040005935.1 bacterium
CAGTCTTTGCAGTCTTTGCAGTCTTTGCAGTCTTTGCAGTCTTTGCAGTCTTTGCAGTCTTTGCGTTCCTCTGCTCCTCTGCGTCCTCTGCGGTTCTTCTCTTCTGTGGCCTGCACGCGCGCTGCGCCGCACTCGGCGACATGACGGTGGGACGCCCCCGCTCACCCGACATTGTCCTCGACGAGAGTGTGCGACGAGCGTACTCCGCCGACGCGTCTGGGCTTGTGCTCGTGCCCGACGGCGTCGCGCGTCCCACGACCGCCAACGAAGTATCGGCGCTCCTTGCCGAATGTGCCGCGAGTGGAACGCCCGTGACTGCCGCCGGCGGACAGACGAGCACCACTGCGGCGTCGATCAGCGATCGCGGCGTGTTGTTGTCCTTGCGGGCGATGCAGCGCGTGATCGACATCGATCCTGTCGCGCGCATCGCGCGTGTTGAGCCGGGTGTCCTTGTGGGCGAACTCACGAGAGCGTGCGCTGCGCACGACCTGTTGTTCGCTCCAGATCCGACCAGCGAGGAGGAGTGCACGGTCGGCGGTGCAGTGGCGTGCAATGCGTCGGGCGCGCGCTCGTTCCGCTACGGCGCGACGCGGCCGCACGTACGCGCATTGCGCGTTGCACTTGCCGACGGATCGGTTGTCGATCTGCGACGTACGTCGCTCGAGAAGAACACGGTTGGCTATGCGTTCGCGCACGACCCCGTGGACTGGTTCGTCGGCAGTGAAGGGACGCTCGGCGTCGTCGTGGAGATCGAGGTGGCACTGTTGCCGTTGCCCGAGCGCGTCGTTGGGCTCGCGGTTCCGTTTGCCGTCGAGCTGGATGCGTTGCGTTTTATCGTCGCCGCGCGGGAGAGCCAGGTCGTGAATCCGCGCTGCCTCGAGTTCTTCGACATTCGTGCGCTGGCGATTGCGCGCGAGGCCGAGGAGTCCGGCGGATGGGCGGCGGCAGCGTCGGCGTTCGTGTATGTGGAGGAAGTTCCGCCGAACGGTTCGGATCCCGCGCTCGATGCGTGGCTCTCGCTCGGGGAGGCACATGGCGCAATCATCGACGACGTGCGCGTCTATGACGGGGAATCAGCGCTTCGCGAGGCGCGTCGCGTGCGACACGCCATTCCGGCGCACATGAACGAGCGTGGATCGATGCGTCGCGCGCATGGCGGACGAAAGGTGTCCACGGATTGGGCGGTTCCCTATCAGTCGCTCGCGCGCGCTATCGCCCGCGCACGCTCGCTCGCCGAGGAAGCCGGCATCGAGCAAGCGGTGATTTACGGCCATGCCGGAAACGGGCATCCGCACCAGAATTTCATCGCGCACGACGCGGACGAACTTTCGCGAATCGAGCGCGTCGTCGAAGCGACGTTGCGCGAAGTGATCGCGCTTGGCGGAACGGTGGCGGCTGAACACGGCATCGGAAAGCTCAAGCGCAAGTGGCTTCCGCTGCAGATGTCTCCCTTGCAGGTGCGCACGATGCAGGCGGTGAAGCGCGAGCTTGATCCGTCGGGCATCCTTGCGCCGGGGAACGTGCTGTAATGGCAACTGACTTCGCGAGCGTCATCCTCGACGTCGATTCGACGGTGTGCGGTATCGAGGGCATTGATTGGCTGGCTGAGCGTCATGGGCCGGCGCTTGCCGAGCAGGTGATTGATCTTACGAGTCGTGCGATGCGCGGTGAGATCGATCTCGAGGCGGTCTATGGCGAGCGACTCAGACTTGTGCGGCCCAGTCTCGATGACGTGGCGGCGCTTGCGCATGCGTACCTCGCGTCGATTGCGCCGGGCGCGGCAAGCGCGATTACGCGTATGCGCGTAGCGGGAGTGCGCGTCGTGCTCGTGAGTGGTGGCATTCGCGAAGCCATCCTCCCTGTTGCGCGGTTGCTGCGCATTCCTGATGAAGACGTGCACGCGGTCTCCGTGCAGTTCGGCGAGCGCGGAACCTACAGAGGCTTCGACACGACGTCGCCGCTTGCGACGGCAACCGGCAAGCGCGCGGTTGCCGTTTCGCTCGCATTGCCGGCACCCGTCCTTTCTGTCGGCGACGGAGCTACGGATCTGGCAATGCGTCCTGCCGTGGATGCCTTCGCGGCATTCACGGGGTTCGTGCGTCGCGAAAGCGTCGTCGCCTCCGCTGATCTTGTCATCGAATCGTTCGATCAACTCGCGGAGCTCGTGCGCGCATGACATTGCCCCTGTTGGAGCACGGCACCTTCTTCTTTCCTGGCCCAACGGAGGTGAGGCCCGAGGTGCTGCACGCGATGACCAAGCCGATGGTGCCGCATCGCAGTCCGGAGTTCGAGGCGCTCTATGCGCGACTCCAAACAGCGCTGCAGCGCATCTTTGACACTGCACGTCCAGTTTACATCAGCAGTTCGTCGGCGACTGGATTGATGGAGGCGGGAGTTCGTTGCGCGCCGGAGGGCCGATTTCTTTCCATCGTCAATGGGGCGTTCTCGGCGCGCTTCGCCGCGATTGTCCGAGCGAGCTCGCGCGACGGTGATGTCCTCGATGTTCCGTGGGGACACACGGTCGAGCTGGATCAACTCGCCGAGCGCTTGCGGGCGACGCGGTATGCGGCGGTTACGGTGGTGCATTCGGAGACGTCGACGGGTGCGCTCACCGATGTGGGCGCTGTCACACGTTTAGCGCGTGAGCATGGCGCGGTCTGCCTGGTCGATTCAGTGACGGGAATTGGCGGCGCGGAATTGCGGTTCGACGGGTGGGATCTCGACTTTGCGTTGACGGGGTCGCAGAAGGCGCTTGCGATGCCGCCTGGTCTTGCGTTCGCTGTCGCATCGCGTGCGTTCATCGAGGGTGCGAAGAGGCAACCTGGGCGTGGATTGTATTTTGACCTGGTCGAGTTCGATGCGTACGCCGTGAAGAACCAGACACCGAACACGCCGGCCATTCCGCTCTTCTTCGCGGCAGACGTGCAGCTCGGCGCGATCGCCGAGGAGGGGATGTCCGCGCGGTGGGATCGACATGCAGCGATGGCGCAGCGCACCTACGCGTGGGTGGATTCGCTTGCTGACCGTCACGGCGCTGCGTTTCGTGTGCTTGCCTGTGCGGGGCATCGCTCGCCATCGGTGACGAGTGTTGAGCTGCCGGTGACGCTCACCGCGTCCGCCGTGTTGCGGGCGGTGTCTGAGCGCGGGTTCACGATTGGGAGCGGCTACGGCAAGAACAAGGAGACGACCGTCCGCATCGGTCACATGGGCGACCACACGCTCGCGGGATTGGAGCGCTGCCTTGCCGCGTGTGACAGTGCCCTTGATTCGCTCTGTCGTTAACAGCAACAGCAACAGCAACAGCAACAGCAAACAGCAACCGCAACGACAACTACTCATCGCGGCGCATCTGCAAGACGACGGATTTGCTAGCCGCCGCCCGCGTTAACCGCAGAGGACGCAGAGGTGCAGAGGAACGCAGAGAACCACAACTGCAAGAACAGTTTGGTCGTTCCACGAGTAAGCAATTGTACGCCAATGAACGGCGATTA
>JBDTXZ010000557.1:0-3483 GCA_040005935.1 bacterium
GTGTCGAGCTCGGTGAGCGCGCCTGCGGAACGACCGGCCATAGCGCCACCGAGAATCATGGCGATCAACGCCAGAGCTCCGCCGAGCCCGAAGGCCATGCCCGCGTGCGAGCGCCCGAAGGTGTAGTGACTCAGGCTCAGTGCGCGCTGGTACAAGCCGATGCCCGAGAGAACCGCGAGCCCCGGAAACAGGCCCATGTACAAGGGAAAGCGACGCTGTGCCATGCTTTGCAACAGGCGCCCCCCGTCCGCGCCCGATGCGCGCATGAACGGAATGATGTAGATGGCCAAAAAGACGACCGCACCAACCCACAACACACCGGAAATTATGTGCACCAGGCGCAACGCGATCATGAGGGTCGCTTCGCTCACTGTGTCTCTCCACCGAGGCAATGAAAGTCGGCGGGGCGCCCGCGGCGCTCCGTCATCGAGCTCATGCTTTATACTCGGCGCGTCACCGCTGGTCCAGAGCGCGTGACGCCTTTGCTACGCCAGTGGCTTGAACCGATCTCCCCGGGTGAAGAGCAAACTCCGTCGCGCGCTTCCAACCGCGGCCTGCACGACATTCACCTGGTCGTCGAAGAGGTTGCAGAGCACCGCGTTCCTGACCTGAAGTTGAGATAGCCCGGTCCCACTCGTGGCTTCAACGCAGATCCATAGCAGATCACCAGTCCGTTTGGTGCCGCACGAACGCAGGGGCAGCGCGTGTCCCGCTCGATCCGTAAAGCCGAACACGGAAGCGACGTAGGCGAACGCCGCGGCGTCCCACTGCGGGCCAGTTGGCACCGCGCGTCCATGTGTCGAACGCGAGACGGCTGTTCCGAAATCGTCGGCAAAGACGCGAATCGTTGCGCGCACGACGCCGCGCGAACGATCCTCAGTGAGCTCGGTGATGGTGCTGTGCAGTGGATGCGCGAGCGCCAGTTGCGGCACGAGCGTGAGCAAGGCCATCGCCACGCGTAGCCTCTTCAACACCGCCACGATATTCACCACGGACTCCGCTGCACGGCCCACGCGGAGCCGACGACTACCACCAGCAGCGACACCGCGACGACGCGCGCGCGCAAGGGCTGCCACGACGCATCAGTCCTCCGCGCGCGCCCGATCGCCTGATCGACGCCCAGGAACGCAATCGCGATCCCAGCCAGAACGACCAACTGACCCAACTCGATGCCGACATTGAATCCAAACAACGGCACCGCCAGGCGATCGACGAAGAGCGCCTTGAGATAGTTCGCGAATCCCGCGCCGTGCACCAGCCCAAACACACCGGCGAACACAGGCCGATATCGGCCACCCCAGATCGCCTGATCGCGATCACGAACCACGAGGTTCTCGATGCCCGTCGCGACGATCGTAATGGGGATCAGGAACTCGATGATGTTCGACGGCAATGTGAGGATACCCGTCACGGCGAGGGCGAGTGTCACCGAATGGCCAATCGTGAATGCCGTGATGACCCACATCACCTTCTTGAGATCGCGGAAGCGATAAATCGCCGCGAGCGCAACGAGGAAAAGGATGTGGTCCATCGCCTCGATGTCGACGATGTGCCGGAACCCCAACTGCGCGAAGGTGAGGAACTCACTCATGGCCTACCTCCATATTCGACGATGCGAGGCGCTGTTCCTGCGCCAACTCGGCAAGCGTTGCGCGGGCAACTGCCGGTTGTGTTGGATGGAAGTACGGGTTCACGGCGAGCGCGCGGGTGAGATGCGCCTGCGCAACGTCCCGATGCCCCAACGCCTGCTCGATCATCCCGGCATGAAAGAAGAGCTGCGCGTCGCGTGTGCCCTCCTTCATCGCCTGCGACATCGCAATCACGGCCTCGCGATCGCGACCCTGCTTGTGCAGCGACCACGCGAGCAAGTCGTACGCATATACGTCTTTCCGCGTGCGCAGCTCTTCGGTGATCTTGCGCGACACCGTGGACAAATGGCGATTGTGATCGAGCAGGAACAGGCTCCATGCGCGATGATACGAGCCCGGTTGCTTCAGCACGACGACGTCGAGCACGTGCGCATACTCCGCGCTCTTCGCACTATCGCCGGTTGCGGCGTACGCATCGCTGAGAATGCCGAGCGTGGCGGGATCGAGCGTCACGGCAATCGCGCGTTCGCCGAAGGTGATCGCACGCTGCCATTTCTGCTGCAGCAGTGCACTGTGCGCGATCGCCGAGAGGAGCCGGTAGTCGTCAGGATGGGCGGCGAGTCCTGAGCGATACGCTGAATCGGCGGCGAGGGGATGCCCGCTTCGTAACTCGACGTCCCCGACGCGAAGCCAGAACCACGCGAGCTGCTCTCGCGGCACGCTCGGCGTCTTCTGCACGATGAGGAGCGCCGCGCGCAGCAGGTGTCGCGCCTTGTCGGTCTGCCCTTCGATCTCCGCCCAGCGCGCGAGCCGCGGCGCGACGGCGGGGTCTCCCAACGCCACGCGGAGGTTCGAGAAGGAGACGCGCGCGGAATCGTACTGCCCGAGCTCCATCTGGATGTCGCCAACCGCGGCGCGCAACGAGGGATTGTCGGGATCCAGATCACGCGCCCGACGTGCGAGCGGCAGGGCCTCGTCGAAGCGGTGCTGGGCGAGGAGCGCGGTAACGAGGACCTGCGAGGCCGCCCCGTTGCGCTCCTTCCGGTTCTTCAGCGAGCGCCGCGCGGATTCCTCCGCGAGAATCGCGTCGCGCGGATCGCCAGTCTCGCGGCCGCGCGCCAGGTAGAGCGCGCTCAGGCGCGCGAGATCGAGTGCGCCAGTGGGGTCCCGCTTGGCGCGCTCGGAGAAGTACTGAATGTCGAGATCGCGGATTTCCGTTTCCGACTTGAGCGGGGCCGCCAGCGGCTGCCCCGAGGTCGTGTTGGCCGGCGACGTCTGCCGGCCACACGCCGCAACTCCCGCGGCTCCCGCGATGATGAGGTATGTCCACAGGAGCCGCGGCATGATTACTTCGCCGCCCCGAGATACGGGAACGTCGTGGTGAAACCGCCGTGCGACGGCACGTTGTCCGTGCAGAGCGGCAGCGTGAAGGGCTTGCAGACGAACTGCGTCGGATCGAGCAGGTCGCTGAACACGGCCGTGAGCGAGATGTCCACGACGTCGTCCGCCAGCTTGCGACCGCCGTACCCCTTGCCCGTGCTGCTGAGCACGTAGCTGAGGTACCCTGCCGTGGTCTGCGCCTGATCCGTCTGGACCTGAAGCATGTCGGGCAGGAGCGTCGCGGCCAGCGCGCCCTGGAGGCCAGTCGCTGCGGGACGGAATTGCGCGACGAATGCCTTGACCGGCGTCGCGAAGTTCGCAACGTCGTCGGACGGATTGGAGCTGCCGTGGAACGCATGGTCGCGCTTGAGCAGCAGCACTTCGCTCACGAGCGGGTTGCCAAGGCGCTGGACCTGGTTGTAGGTCTTCGCTGCGTCCGTTGGCGGGGTGACGCCCGTTGTGGAGTCGCTGCCGCACGCGGCAGCGAAGGCCAGCGCGGCGACGCCGAGTGCCG
>JBDTXZ010000558.1:0-3477 GCA_040005935.1 bacterium
TGGCGGTGTCATCTCCAAGATGATCCTCGCTGGCCAGTCGCCCGGTGAGTTCCTCTTCGAGCGCAACAACAAGCCGATGCTGGACGACTTTCTCAAGTTGCCCGAAGTCCTTACGGCACTGCCACCGGGTAAGGTTGTTCGCTTCGGTAGCGATTCGGTCGTGATCCAGAACAAGACGTACGGCTACCTGTATCTCGTTGACGAACGGCCGATCATCACCGGCGAATCGCTCACCGATGCAAAGCCGAACACCACGCCAGAAGGCACGGTCGTCGAGTTCCAGTTGGACAATGTGGGCGGGCGCAAGTTCCAGCGGGAAACGGCCAAGCACATCAAGGACTATATGGCGATCGTCCTCGACAACGTCGTGATGGGACGGCCACCCATCATCAACGGCGCAATCGGGACGCGGGGTCAGATTACCATGGGGCAGGGACGCGACTTGCAAGCCGCGCAGGATCTGTCCCTCGTCCTCAAGGCCGGCGCGCTTCCCGTGCCGCTCAGGGTTGCCGAGGTGCGCAACATCGGTCCGAGCCTCGGGCAGGATTCTATCGACAAGGCGTGGCACGCCGGAGCGATCGCTATCGCGTTAGTCGTCGTGATCATGATCGGATATTACAGATTCTCCGGCACGCTCGCGGTTGCCGGCCTCGCGCTTTACGTCCTCTACACGCTCGCGACGCTCGCCAGCTTCGACGCCGTACTCACGCTTCCTGGTCTCGCCGGGTTCGTCTTATCCATCGGTATTGCCGTTGACGCCAACGTCCTGATCTTCGAGCGCATTCGAGAAGAGCTGGATCGCGGGAAGACGGTGCGCACCGCAATTGATGAAGGCTTCCGTCACGCCATGAGCGCCATCGTCGACTCCAATGTGTCGACGATCCTCACGGCCGCGGTGCTTTATCAATACGGGACAGGCCCTGTGAAGGGCTTCGCTGTGACACTCATCGCCGGCATCGTTGCCTCCATGGTAACGTCCATCTTCGTCGTGAAGACCTTCTACCTCCTGTGGCTGAACCGCTCGCGCGGCGCCCAGACACTGAGCATCTAGAGTCCAATCATGCTTCGCATCCTTCACGGCACCAGCTACGACTTCATCAGGCCCTGGCGTATCGCCGTAGGCATCACGGCGGTCTTCATCGTCGCTGGCCTGGCGTTCCTCGGCATTCACGGCATCAACAAGAGCATCGAGTTCACCGGCGGTACGCTGATGCAACTCGAGTTCACGCAGCCACCCAATGCAGCCGACATCCGCTCGACCGTCGACGCCGCCGGCTATCCGGGTTCGGAGATTCAGCCATTTGGTTCACCACGCGAATTCACCGTCCGCGCCGCGGGTCACACCGCAGGATCGACGGTGGAGAAAACTGCCCGCGATCTCGAGGCGGCCTTGCACGCGAAGTTCGGTCCCACGCAGCCAAAGGTCGTTCGGTGGGAGGGCATCAGTGCGCGCGTCGGCGATGAGCTCAGTCGCAATGCTATCATCGCGATCGTCATCTCCCTCTTCGTCACCATGCTGTACCTCGCGTTCCGCTTCGAGTGGCGGTTCGGCGTTGCGGCCGTGTTGGCGACTGCGCACGATCTTCTGAGCACGCTCGCGTTCCTCGCGATCATGCGTCTCGAAGTGTCGCTCACCGTCGTTGCGGCGTTGCTCACCGTCATCGGCTACTCGCTCAACGACACGATCATCATCTTCGATCGCGTTCGTGAAAACCTGAAGAAGGCGCGCCCAGAGCCGCTCTGGGACGTGCTGAACCGATCCATCAACGAGACGCTACCGCGCTCGGTGCTCACGCACGTGACTGTGGCCGCCGCGACATTGTCGCTGCTGCTGTTCGCGGGCGAAGTGATTCGTCCGTTTTCGTGGATCATGCTGTTCGGTATCGTGACCGGTACCTTCAGCTCGATCTATATTGCCGGCCCCACACTGCTATGGATCGAGCGCAAGTGGCCACGTACGCGCGGCAATGAGAGGTCCGCATCGAAGAACTCGGCACCAGTCGCACCGACGAAGCCCGTGCCGACACGCGCGCCAGTCGCTGCGCGTACGCGTTAAAAAAGGTCGCCGTGAGCGAGGAGAAGGACCTGCACATGCTGTTCGCTCTTGTTACGAACCGCCGCCCCGCGCGGCGGTTCGCGTATCCATGACGACCTTCATCGACAGCCACGCACATCTCGCCGATCCAGCATTCGATGGAGATCGCGAGGACGTCATCGGCCGCGCACGCCAGACTGGCGCAGCCGCCATCGTCTGTATCGGTGAATCGATTGCGTCAGCACGCCGCGCAGCACTGATTGCCGACGCCAACCCAGGCTTCTGCTATTACACTGCCGGCGTTCACCCGCACGATGCCGCAGACTTCGACATCGAACGCGACAGTGCGGACATTCGAACGTTGGTTCAGACGGGAGCCGTTGCCATCGGCGAATGCGGGCTCGACTACCACTACGATCACTCGCCCCGCGAGCGACAGCGTGCCGCGTTCGGAGCGCAACTCACGCTCGCGCGCGAACTCGATCGACCCGTCGTCGTCCACACGCGCGAGGCGGAAGACGATACGCGCGCGATGGTCCGTGAGGCAGCGTCAGCCGGTGTACGCGGCGTGTTGCATTGCTACACCGGCAGTATCGAGCTCGCCGAAATCGCACTTGAGGGCGGCTGGTATGTCTCGTTCAGTGGCATCATCACATTCAAGAAGTGGACGGATGAAGCACTCCTCCGCATGATCCCCGACGATCGCCTCCTCGCGGAATCCGACTCGCCGTATCTCGCCCCGGTGCCACATCGCGGTAAGCGCAACGAGCCCGCCTGGGTGAGCTTCACAGTCGCGCGTCTCGCTGCTTCCCGCACGGTGGATGTCCCCACACTCGGCGCGTTGACTGTCGAGAATGCCCGCCGACTCTTTCGGCTCGCGTAGCACGCAATTGTACTAAACTGCACTACTCAATACAGGAGACGCCTTTGCCGCTCGAGACGATTCACACCGACCAAGCCCCAGCCGCCATCGGCCCGTATTCCCAGGCGGTGATCGCGAATGGATTCCTCTTTACAGCCGGACAAATTCCGCTCGATCCCGCTACGGCCCAGGTTGTCCCCGGTGATGTCGTCGCGCAGGCTGAGCAGGTTTTCGCCAATCTCGCAGCCGTCCTGTCAGCGGCTGGTGCAAGTTGGAGCGATGTCGCCAAGTCGACTGTGTTTCTGATGGACATGAAGGACTTTCCGCGAGTGAACGAGGTGTACGCGCGTGTCATGGGCGACGCGCGCCCCGCTCGCTCCACCGTGCAGGTGTCTGGCCTTCCCCGCGGCGTGATGGTCGAAATCGATCTCGTCGTCGCGTTGCCCGCTGCGCAATAGCGCGGCAATCACCCTAACCCCGACAGCATGTCGACGAGCAAAACGCGGGAGGAGCTCTTTCGCTTGACGAGCTTCGCCCGCTGCGCCGGTTGAGCCGCCAAACTGGGTCCGGGTGACCTGGC
>JBDTXZ010000559.1:0-3467 GCA_040005935.1 bacterium
ACGAACAGGCGGTTGCTCCATCCGAGCTGCTCCTGGGCGTAGTATCCAAGCGAGTTTTGCTCGGAGTACGTGTTGGAGGAATTCTTCGTGGTCGCCGATCCGATCACCGTCACGGTGGGCGCGCCGAGTCCGATGCCCTGGCCGAAAATCGACTCCGACTTATTGGACACGACCTGCGACCCCAGTGACGTAGTCGAGAGCAGCGTGGACGTGAGGGAGTGTTCCACGCTACCGACGTAGTCGATGGTGTAGATCGTGTTGCGCGGCACCTGCTGGTTGTACGCGCCACTCGGCTCGTCGGAGCTCTCGCCGGGCAGCGAAAGCACCTCAGCGATGGAGCTCGTGTTGTCGAGACCGATCGTGAGCCGATTGCGGAACCAGTTCGTCGGACGATAATTCACGGTGGAGCCGAGGGTGACACGCTGCGAGCGCGTCTGGTTGTTGTAGCGATTCGAGAGAATCGGATTGCCGATGGTGTAGCAGATTGAATCGGCTTTCACCGAGCAACCAGGACGGCCACGCGCAGCACCGAACGACAGGCTGACGGCGGATTCATCCGCGATCGGGAGCCGAAGCCGCGTCTGGGAGAACCCGAGGTTCATGTCGATGTCCAGCTTGGTGCCGGGCGTGAAACCAAAGTTCGCGCGACCTCCGTTGCGGTTCTCGTAACTCACGGAAAGCACGCCTTCGTTCTCGTCGTGATTCATTCCGACGTAATACGCATACTTGTCCGCGCCGCCGCGCACCGACGCGTCATACTTCCGTATCTGGCCATCGCGAAGCACACGCGGATCGTCGCGAAACGGATTCTGCGTGAGCAGCGTGTTAAGCGGCTTGCCGACGCAGCCCGGGTAGGTGCCCGGCGCTGCCATTCGCGCGACGTCACACAGCGTGAAATTGTCCTGCATATCGATCGCTTGACGATTGAATCCCGTTTCGGCACGCACGGAGACGCGGGCCGCCTGACTGCCACGGTTCCCCTTCTTGGTGATGATCTGGATGACGCCGTTGGCGGCCTCCGCACCATAGAGGGTGGCCGCGGCCGGACCCTTGAGCACCTCGATGGATTCGATGTCCTGCGGGCTGATCAAGTTGATCGCGGACGTCACCTGCGTGGACTGCGCCTGCCCACCTGTGGCGCCCAGTGTCCCCGTCGGATTGAAGTTGCCGAGCGAGGAATTGTTGTAGCGCACGCCGTCGATGTAGATGACGGGATTGTACCCCACCAGTGACCCTGCGCCGCGGATGCGGAATTCGGCGGCGGCTCCCGGCGTGCCGCTGTTCGGCAGGAGGGTAAGACCTGGTGTCTTCGACTGCAGCACCTCGGTGACATTCGTGACGCTCGTCTTCCGCGTCAGTTCAGCGACGTCGAGCTGCGTGATGGAGTTGCCGAGAGTGCGTTTTTCGACATCGCCGGCCGTACCCGTGACGACGACCGCGTCGAGTGTCGACGCCGCCTGCCTGAGGGTGAGATCGGCGCGGACGTCGCCACCGGCCGTCACGACGACGGGCCGAGCCGCCTTTCCGAAGCCGATTCGCCGCGCCGCAATCTCGTATGTCCCCGTGGGAACATTGAGCATGACGAAGTCACCTGCCTGATTTGTGACCGCCCCAAGGCGTGTGCCCGTGAGTGTCACCGACGCATCACCGATCGGACGTTCCGTTGCCCCGTCGATCACTCGGCCACGAATAGTGCCCGATGACTGCGCGGCCGCTGCCGAAGCCACGAACGTGAGTAGAACAGCTGCGGCGCCGCACCGGTGGGCCGCAGTTAATGAGAACCAACGCATCAACATCCTCCTCGTTGAGGAAACGCTGTGAGCCGAATATGGCCCGTAAGCAGGGCCACTCGTTGGAAGCGTGCGCGCGCCGCAATCGTTGCGAGGGAGTGGTGAAGTGCAACGATGGCCGCAACGATCGATAGGATCTGTTACTTCCGGGGAGACGACAATCCTACCGCACCGCACACAGAAAGAGCAACTCGCTGCGAACCCATCGAGCGCTTTATGGTGCTACTTCCGAAGACCCGCCATCGCCGGCAACGCGTCGCGCGCCTGAACAGCGGCGACGAAGGGGCCCAGCAGGTGTGACACGCTGTTGGCATAGTAGCTGATGAGCGGTCGCCCGTGCGGCAGCACCAGATACCCTGCCCCTTCCTGCACCAGCACCCGGCGCATCTTCAGCATCCGCCACGCGCGCGCGAAGATCTCCTCCGCACCGTTGTCCCCGCTCAACACGCGCGCGTTCAATTCACCCAGTGCGCCGCGTATCTCGTCGATGCGCTCGAAGAGGTCGATGCGGGAGACGAACTCCGAATCGAAGCTCTGGAGCGCCGCGCACACCAAGGGCACTGGCGTCACCGGAATCAACTGCCCCACGTGTTCGAGAAGCCGGTCGCACAGCGCCTGCACCTCGCCGAGGCGGTCAGGTCTGTCCAGCGCGAAGAGGTCGGCGTGCTCCGCGTACCACGACGCTAGCGGGATCGGCGCGCCGACGACCACCGCCGCGCGCCCATACTTCTTCCAGCGACGCGTGAGCAACCGGCCGACATTCGACCCGACATAGCGCAGCACCTCGTTCGCCTGCGTAGCGCGCGACACTGCTTTCCCTCCCGACTTGGTCTCCAGCTCGCGGAGGAGGGTTCGGTCTTCCAGCACTCGATCGTAGTTCACTGCTACCGGCACCACGTGCAACCGTTTCGCAAACGCCGCGTCACGCCCTATTCCGAGTACGTAGTCGAGGAGTCCGATCTTGGGTGCGCGGAGTTTGCCGTCGCGCGTGAGTCCTCCTTCGACGAAGATGCCCTGCGTCACACCCTCGCGCGTAATGAGCTGCACGTAGCGTTCGAGCACCGAGTGATAGAGCGGCTCGCGGTAGCGACGACGAATGAAGTATGAGCCGAACGACTTGAAGACGACTTCCAGGGGAAACGCACGCGCCCACTCGCCCACGGCATACGAGATGGCGACCTGTCCAGCGAGCGCATAGCTGACGAGGATGTAGTCCGCATTCGAGCGGTGGTTCATCACGTAGATGAGCACAGCGTCGCGTGGCAGCCGCTCCTTGGCGCGCGCGTCCTCGAAATCCACCGACGTCTTGTAGAACAGGTGCAGTAGCCAGCCGGAAACTCGATAGCCAATCTGGTAATACGCGATGACGTTGAAGAATGGAACGATCTCTCGGATGTAGCGATCGACACGTTGCCACGCCTCGTGCTGCGGCGTTGCATTCTCGGCGGCATGACGACGCACCGCCTCTGCGATGACGTCATCGTCCATGAGTCGATCGCGGACATGCTTCCGGCTCGCCAGCTTGAACCGGTCGATGCGTGCGCGTGAGTGAAGCAATGCGCGTCGGCCCGTGCGCGCGAGATAACCTGGCATCGGGGAATACTGCACAGGGGAGGGAAACGTTGATAGAAGGACAACTCACAAGAAGGGCACGCCGGCTCGCGCCGGTGTGCCCTT
>JBDTXZ010000560.1:0-3459 GCA_040005935.1 bacterium
GCAGGTTGGCGCCCGTCCTCGCATTGTCGTTGTGCTGCGTGAGCACGTCCACCTGTGCGCGGACCGGCGCACTCGCCAGAGCGAGTGCCGTTGCGCCGAGCGTCAGGCTCACAACGCGCGATGAAAGACAACGCCTCACTTTGCTCCGTTCATTCGTCGTTTATCCGGTCTAAGAGGAAAGGATATGTTAGTGCTGCGACTTCCCCGGCACTTCCGGCAATCCCGGCTCGTCGAGGATCTGCACGGCGGTGGCGGGGCCAAAGTTCGCCCAGTCGCGCAGCACCCAGACGACCTTCTTGTCCGGCGTGACCTCCACGAGCTGCGGGCCCTTGCCGTCGCCGCCCCGCGAGCAGATGATCGTGTTGCCGTTCGCCAGTCGCGTGGCGCTCTGCGTGTTGATGAAGCGGAACTGCTCGGGAAGGTCGGTTGGCCGAAGCTCCCACACCGTCTCCTTTTGCGCATTGACCTCGCGTGTAACAATGTCCTGCTCGTCCGTGATGAGTGTGTTGCCGTTCAACAGCCGCACAGCGGCCCACGGACTCCGAACATCGTACCGCCAGATCTCCTTGAACGCGCTGTCGTATTCAACGACCATGTTCATCGTGAGAAAGGAGACGAGATACGTCCCCTGCGCGGTGACGCGCGCGCGGCGGAACTGCCCGTGCACGCTCCTGGGATCGGTGAGGCTGGGGGCGGGAAGCTCGTGCTGCACTTCGACCGTGTTGGTCTTGATGTTGACGACCATCAGCTTGGGCGGCAGGCCGTTCAACACGAACATCACCTTGTCCAGGCCGATCGGCTGGCACGTGTGAATCTCGGTGCCGGCGGGCGCGTCATACCGCCACACCACGCGCTTGTCGGGGGTCACTTCGGCGATGTACTGCATTCGGGTGAACAGAATGTTCCCATTGGAAAGCATCCACACGTCGTCGTATTCCCAGCCCGGCCCCGTGGCGTACGTCCACGCGATGCGCCCCTTGTCGACGAGGAGAATCTTGTTGTACCCCTCGCCGATGTAGAGCATCGGGTGCTGCGCCATCCCGTTGCCCGGAAGCCCGGACGGGATCGGCTGCGTCCAGCTCCGCGGAGCGACCTCGATCTCGGCCGGACCGAGCGCCGGCACCTCGGGCGCGGTGAAGCGCGGCAAGAGCGCCATGAGCGGCGCGTCGCTCGGCGCCACGCGTCCGACGGCTGCGCAGCTCGCGAGCAACGGAACGAGCGCGACTGCGACGATGGCGAATGAAGGCGTGAGGCGATGGTGCACGCGGTTTACCTGTCTGGTGAGTAAAGGCCGACCAGCGATCGGTGCATTCTAACACACGCCGGGATTGTTGCCCGTGGGTGGGCGCGATGCACGGACCTAAGAAGCTTCTGCACAAATCGTGAGCCGGGTGCGATATTAGCGCGGCGGCGGATCTTGACCAGAGCATCGGGACAGGCGCCTCTCCTCCCAAACGTCCCTCGCACCGTCCATGAAACGAAAATCCCTGCTCCGTCTCGGCTGCTTCCTTGTCGCGGTCCTTCCTGTTTCCGCCTTCCAATCCGCGGCCACCCCGCCGCTGAACATCGTCGTACTCCTCACCGACGACTACGGTTGGGCCGACCTCGGGGCCAACAATCCCGCGACGTTTTACGAGACCCCGAACCTCGACCGGCTCGCTGCGCAGGGTGTGCGTTTCACCGCCGGCTATGCGGCCAATCCAGTGTGCAGCCCTACGCGGTACAGTGTGATGACCGGAAAATATCCCACCCGCGCTGGCCTCACCAACTGGTTGCCTGGCGTGCGCATCGAGCGTTTTCAGGAAGCTCCGCTCACGCTGCAAATGGCGCTCGAAGAGACGACGCTCGCCGAGGTGCTCAGCTCCTCTGGCTATCGCACGGCATTCGTCGGCAAGTGGCACCTTGGCGAGGAGCAGAAATACTGGCCCGAGTTTCAGGGCTTCGACATCAACATCGCCGGTTGGTCCATGGGCCGGCCCACGAGCTATTTCTCGCCCTACCAAAATCCGCGACTTGAAGACGGCCCGAACGGCGAGCACCTCACCGAGCGGCTCGCGAACGAAACACTCCACCTGCTCGAAAAATTCAAGGCCGAAGGGAAACCGTTTTTCCTCATGCACAGTTTCTACGATGTGCATACCCCGCTTCAGGCCCGCGCCGCATTGATCGAAAAATATCGCGCCAAGGCCCAGCGGTTGGGGCTGAAGGAGGCGTTTACGGAAGAGCCGCAATACTACGTCTCGGCCAAGGGCCCACGCTTGGTGCGCACCGTGCAGAGCCACGCCACCTACGCCGCGATGGTCGAGGAGATGGACACCGCCGCCGGCCGCATCCTCCGCAAGCTCGACGAACTCGGCCTCGCCGACAACACGCTCGTGATTTTCACCTCCGACAACGGCGGCCTCTCCACCGCCGAAGGCGCGCCGACCTCCAATCTCCCGCTGCGCGGCGGTAAGGGCTGGGTTTATGAAGGCGGCATCCGCGAGCCGTGGGTCATCCGCCTGCCCGGCGCGACTCGCAACGGGGAGACGAGCGCGATGCCAATCATGAGCACGGATATTTTCCCCACCGTGCTCGCCGCCGCCGGTGTGCCGCTGCCCGACAGCCTGAAGATCGACGGCGTAAATTTGTTGCCCATCCTGCGCGGCGAGCACGCGCCCGAGCGCGACGCGCTCTACTGGCATTACCCGCATTACGGCAACCAAGGCGGCTTCCCCGGCGGAGCGATTCGCATGGGCGACTGGAAGCTCGTGGAAAACTACGAGGACGGCTCCGTCGCACTCTTCAATCTCCACGACGATCTCGGCGAGCATAACGACCTCGCCAAGGCCGAGCCCGCGAGAGTCGCGACCTTACGCACGCGTCTCCACGCGTGGTATCGCGAAACCGGCGCAAAATTCCTCCGCGCCAGATCTGACGGCCCCGCGCCATGGTCGCCCTAAATAATCCCCTTGCAGCAAATTCGAACCGGCGCGCTGCCCAGCCTCCCTGGTCCGCCCTCGGAGACCACGGGACATGATGCGAGTCATTCCGATTGAACCACATCATCCGGGGTAGACCGCTCGTGCCATCAGCAACAACCCTGACCGGCGACGACGCTCCGATGCACAGCTGTCGCTACAGTGAAGGCCAAAGCGCAGAGCGTGTCGCAGCGGACATCTGCGCTCGCGCTACGCCGCAGTTGATCCAGGATTCCCAAGAGCTCCTGGTACGAGCGCGTCGGCGCGAACAAACGCTCGACGCCTTCGACGATCCGAACGGGCGGCTCAGTGCGGCGTGGTCAGAGGCGGACGAGGATTGCCGAGAGCGTGTCGAATCGCCGTCGCCGCGGTCGTCGCATCATTGATTCCCGGAGACAATGCCTTGTTCGCTATATCAACGACTTGCTGAATGCCGAGGGATGCGTCCTCATCGATGGTGCGATAGGCGCCGATGCTGCACGCGTCGGTCAGCGCGGTG
>JBDTXZ010000561.1:0-3451 GCA_040005935.1 bacterium
CGGACGGAGGCCCGACTGATTCGGTGCCGAGCGGCTTTCCCAGCCTCGACACGATGCTCGGCGGCGGCTTCCGGCGCGGTGACCTGATCGTGCTCGCCGGTGACGTCGGAAGCGGCAAGAGCGCCCTGGCGCTGGCGATCGCGCTGCGCGCGGCCGGGCAGAAGCAGCACACGCTGTTCTACTCGGGCGAGATGCTCCAGGATCGAGTGCGGGAGCGCGCGCTGGCGATCGAGGGACGCGCCCGTGTGGACGATCTCAGGCGCGGGACGCTGGACGATGCCACTCGCGCCAGCGTCGGCGCAGCGGCCGTGCGACTTCGGGACGACTTTCCGGACGTGGAGCGCGTCCACGAGGGCGGGGTGTCCGCGATCGCCGCCGCCGTGGCGGATCGCGGTGGGCTGGAGCTCGTGATCGTCGATGGGCTGAGCGCCCTCCTGCCCGGCGCACGCGAGTCGCGCGAAGAGGCCGCGGCCGTCGTGCGCGCCCTCAAGCAACTCGCCCTGGATGCTGGCGTCTCGGTGATGGTCACCTGTCCGCTCGTCGAGGGGCCAGCGCGCGAGGACCGGCGTCCGAGGCTCGACGAGCTCGGCGCCGGTGGCGCGGTGCGGGAGCGGGCGGACGTGGTGCTCGCGCTGTTCCGCGAGGGGATGTACGACAGCGCGCGCGGCATCGAGGGCGCCACCGAACTGCTCGTGCTGAAGAATCGGAACGGCGGCACCGGGTATGTGGACCTGTACTTCTACGCGCAGTGGATGCGCTTCGAAGACATGCTCGACCCCGACCGCTAGGAGGCGGTTGCATGCGTATTCTCAGACCTGTTCTCTCGACCCTGCTCGTCGTCGGCCTCGCAGCATGCGCCACTGGTGGCATGAGCGCGGGCGATTCTGTCACGCGACTCGAGCAGCAGCGCCACACGGATCCGCAATCGGCGGCCGTGAACCGTTCGCTCGGCATCGCCTACTTCAAGGCGGATCGATTCCCCGACGCGCGCGCGTCGCTCGAGACAGCGGCGAAGATCGACCCCAAGGACGGGACGACATCGCTCTATCTCGGCCTCACCGACGAGGCGCTGGGTGATCTGCCCGCTGCGAAGGCCGCGTATTCCTCGTACCTCCAGTTTGGACGAACAAGCCGAGTGCGGAGCCAGCTGCGGTCGCGCCTCGCGGCGCTGACCCACAAGGAGTTGGCGGCCGAGGCGAAGGCGGCAGTGCAGCAGGAGGCCACGCTCTCTGGTCAGGCGGGTGATCCTCGCACCGTTGCGGTGCTGCCACTTCGATTCAGCGGCGCCGACAGCACGCTGAAGCCACTCGAGCGCGGGTTCGCGGACCTGCTCACCACCGATCTCGCACGCTCTTCGCAACTCACGCTTGTCGAACGTTCACGGATGCAGGCGCTGATCGATGAGATCAAGCTCCAGCAGACTGGCACGACGGACGCGGCGAGCAATGTTCGCGCGGGGAAGCTCGTGCGCGCCGGCCGCGTTGTGCAGGGCGCCATCCTTCAGGTCGGCGTCACAAATCTTCGCGTTGACGCTGCTGTGGTCGATGTCCCGACGAGCCAGGTTCGCGGATCTGCGCAGGCGTCGGATCAGCTCGAGCAGGTCTTCAACCTCGAGAAGAAACTCGCGCTCGATCTGTTCACGCAGCTCGGCGTAACGCTCACGGTGGCGGAGCGCCAGCAAATTGAGCAGCGGCCAACCCGATCAATGCAGGCCTTCCTCGCGTACAGCCGCGGGCTGACGGCGTCGGACGAGGGTCGGTACGACGATGCGAGCCGGTTCTTCAACGATGCGGTGCGTCTCGATCCGGGCTTTGTTGCGGCTCAATCGAAGAGCCAGGAAACGAGTGCAGCCTCAGCGGGTGCTAGCGTAACGGCAGCGACGGTTGAAGGCAGCCTGAAAGGCACGAGCGAAGGCGCAGTGGTGACCGCGGCGCAGCAGGGCTCGGCCGGAGGGCTGGGCGGTTCGGGCCTTGGCAACACCGTGCAGAATGCGGCGGGAGACGTCAATCCATCGGTGACCGGCGCGGCCACCGGCGGGGCGTCGGGCGGCGGCGGTACGTCGCAACCGGGATCGAAGGATCCGGTATCGGCGGGAACAGGCAGTGACAACCCCTCGGGGACAGCGAGGGTCACCATCTTCATCGCGCGCCCAAAGACGCCATGAGTATGCAGATGCGCACGCTGGCCCCTCTCGCGGTCGCGCTCGCGGTAGTCGCGGCGCCGTCGCTTGGCGCGCAGTCGGTGTTCGACTCCGAACTTCGCCTTGCGCCCCAGTTCCTGCAGTATCAGATCAAGTCACCGAGCAACGAGACGATTTCAGAGCTCGCGGTGCCCGTGTTCGTGAGCATTCCGTTTGGGTCGCGCTTTACGTTCGACGTCGGCACCTCCTATGCGCGCGCTCGTGCAAAGACGGGGAGTGCGATCAGCGAGATCAACGGACTCACCGACACGCAGCTTCGCGGCAATCTTACGCTCGGAACGGATTTTATCGTTGTCACCGGCGGCGTGAACCTTCCCACCGGGCAGTCATCGGTGACGCTCGAGCAGTTGACGGCGGCGGGGCGGATCGGAAGCGATTTCCTCGCCTTCCCGATTTCGAACATGGGAACAGGTCTCGCGGCAACGGGCGGAATTGCAATCGCGCGTCCGCTCGGCAATTGGAATATCGGATTTGGCGGCGCGGTGCGGCACTCGTCGACATACGAGCCATTCAACGTGCCCGACCAGACGACGCTTCGCTTCACGCCGGGTGATGAGTATCGCGCGCGCATTGGCGTCGATCGTGGCGTATTCAACGGCCGCGTCTCGCTCGGGCTCACGTACTCCGCGTTCGGGAACGACGAAGCTGGTACGTCCGTCTATAACACGGGCAACCGGCTCATCGCGCAGGCGATCGTCACGAATTCCATTGCTGGCACAGACGTCACCGTCGCTGGCTACAATGTGTTCCGTGCGCCCGGACACTATGCGACGGGCGATCCGGCGGGACGCGAAAACATCGCTAACGGCTATGTCGGGCTCGGGCTGCACATTCTGGGCACCTTGGTGGAACCGAGCCTCGAAGGGCGAAACTGGCTGCAGAAGATTCCAAGTGTGACGACTGGGACTTCGACCACAGCGGAGCGATCGCAAATGAGCTACCTCGGCACGCTCGGCCTACGGACGCGTCTCGTCGCGGAGGGCTTTGCGGTGTATCCAAGCGTGGGGTTTACGGCAGGGCGCTTGGCGACGCTCAACGCCACGAACAGTCCCACGCATGCGGACTTCACCGGTTGGCGTGCGCAGTTGGCAATCAGAGTGGCGCCGTAGCACAGTCGCTGGGCAGAAAGCAGGTCCCTCGTTCCGCTCAGGACCACACGCTCCGGGCAACGCGAAGGACCTGCTTTTTGATATATTGCACACCCGAAAGACGTCTTCGCCAAACCCGACGGATCGAGTCCATGGCTGGCCA
>JBDTXZ010000562.1:0-3436 GCA_040005935.1 bacterium
CTTGAAGCACGCCAGATCACCGCGTCGAACGTCGGTGATCTCCACTGTCACGTCGTTCAGGCCGAGCGTGGCGGGCAGTCCTCGAAGCCAATTGGGGTCGAGGCCGACGCCGAGCAGGGCGCCGAGCGTCATGTCGCCGGAGATGCCGCTGAACGGGTCGAGAATGGCGATGCGCATCGGAGCAAAGTAGCGATCAGAAGCGATAGCTGGCGCCGCTTCCCGTATTGAACAGGAGCACTTCGGCGTCAGCGGGGATGCGCTTCTCGCGCACAAGTAACTCGAGCACGCCGAGCGCGCAGCCGCCCTCGGGTGCGGCGTCGACTCCAGAAGCTCTGCTCAATCGCAGCGTGTCCGCTCGGATCGTGTCCTCGTCAACGGCGGCGGCGGCGCCCTTGCTCTCGTACAGCGCGCGAAGAATCAAGCGATCGCCGAGTGGGCCTGGAACGCGGAGACCGCTCGCGTGGGTCTGCGGATTCTCCCACGGCGTGGCGCGATCGGCCTTCGCCTCGAAGGCGCGCACCATTGGAGCGCAACCGGTCGCCTGCGCGACAACCATGTGCGGGAACGCGACATCGCGCGGAAGCCAACCGCCGTCGCGCATCTCCGCGAACACCTTCCACATTCCGATGAGTCCCGTGCCGCCACCAGTGGGATAGATGACGTGCGTCGGCAGCTTCCAGCCGAGCTGCTCGGCGAGCTCGATGCCCATCGTTTTCTTGCCTTCGATGCGATACGGCTCGCGCAGCGTGGAGATGTCGAAGTAGCCGTGTTCCGCGGCGAACGCGCGCGATTGCTTGCCCGCGTCGCCGATGTGGCCGTCCACGAGTTGCACGTCCGCGCCGAGCGCGGCGATGGTCGCGAGCATCGGCGAAGGCGTGGTGCGCGGCGCGTAGACACGCACTGGAAGTCCAGCCGCTGCTCCATACGCTGTGAGCGCCGCGCCGGCGTTGCCTGCCGTTGGCACCACGAGGCCTGGAACAACCAGCGCCGCCGCGCGCGTCACGGCCGCGCTCATGCCGCGCGCCTTGAACGACGCCGTGGGGTTGAGTCCTTCGTCCTTCACCCAGAGACGCGCGATTCCAACCTCCTTCGCCAGCGTCGGGAGTTCATGCAGCGGCGTGGCGCCTTCGCCTAACGAGATGGGCGTCTCACCGTCGGCCAAGGGTAGCACGGGCGCGTAACGCCACATGTCCCATCGCGGTAAAATCGCATCGCGAGTTGGCCACGGTGAGTCATACCGCACGAGGAATGGTTGGCCGCAAACGGGACAGACTGAAGCAAGTGTGTTTCCGGCCTGCGTGTGGTCGCAGGCCGAGCAGTCGAGATGCCAGGAGCTCACAGGATGGGCGTGTCGTGGGTGAGTGCTTCGGGTGACGATTCGGCACGTGGTGCCTGCGGCGAAGGAGGTGCCGCAACAACGCCGGGCGCGAGCGCATCCGTCGCACGGAGTCCATCGAGTATTCGTTGCGCGCTCTTGAGCGCGAAGCCAGGGACGGCGGCGATTTGCTCAGGCGTCGCCTCGCGAATCGCCTGAAGGCTCCCGAAGGTACTGAGCAACAGTCGGCGCTTGTTATCGCCAATACCGGGGATGCGTAACAACTCGGACGTGATGGTGCGAACCGCGCGCCGTTTCCGCTGGAACGTAATCGCGAATCGGTGCGCCTCGTCGCGCGCCTGCTGCAGCATGCGCAATGCCGGGGAGCGTCTGGGCAAGCGCAGTGACTCGCTCCGGCCGAGCAGAAAAATCTCCTCTTCACGCTTGGCGAGGCTCGCGATGGGCAGTGCCTCCAGGCCAAGTGCCTTCATGGCGTCGGCGGCCGCACTGAGTTGACCCTTCCCGCCGTCGATGAGCACGAGGTCAGGCAACGGACGCTCATCGTCGAGTCGCCGACGAAAGTATCGGCCGACGACTTCGTTCAGGGACGCGAAGTCGTCGATGCCCTCGACCGTCTTCACCTTGAACTTGCGATACTCCGCGCGATAGGGGCGACCGTTCTGGAACCACACGCATGACGCGACGGTGTCGGTGCCTTGTGCATGCGAGATGTCGAAGCACACGAACGAGCGCGGAACCTTCTGAAGCCCGAGTTGGCGCTGCAGTTCGTACACAGGATCGCCGGCCCGTTCTTCCGTGGGCTCGTCTCCCGTGAGTCGCGCTTCCTCGAGCAGGTGTCGCGCATTCTGCTGCGCGTGCTCAATGAGTTCGCGCCGAGGCCCACGTTGCGGCACATGAATCTTCGTGCGCTCGAGCGATTGCTCGACGACGTCGCGCTCATTGAGGTCGAACGGGAGCAACAACTCCTGCGCGCGCTCTTCGAGCAATCGGTATGGACCCGCGAGATACGTCTCGAGCACATCGGAGTCCGTCTCTCCTTCTGTGTTCGCCACGAACTGGTGGTCGCGGGCAAGCAGCTTGCCGCCGCGGATGCGCATCAACGCAATCACGGCATCGTCACCGTCGCGCGCATACCCGACCACATCGCGGTCGCCGCCTTCGACCTCCATGACGACGGCCGGCTCTTCCATTGTCTCGAGATGTGTCAACACGTCGCGCAAATGCGCCGCCCGCTCGAAGTCGAGCGACTCCGCAGCGAGTGCCATGCGCTGCTTGATCGTGCGCACGACTTCTTCCGGCTTGCCTGCCAGGAAGTCGATCACCTCATCGATCATGGCGGCGTATTCGCCCTGCGTTTGCGCAAGGATGCACGGTGCCTTGCATCGACCGATGTGATAATCAAGACACGGTCGGTCGGGCATTTGCGCCGGCATGTCGTAGTTGCACGAGCGCACGGTGAAGAGTCGCTTCACGACATCCAGCGAGCGGCGCATTGCGCCGACGTCGGTGTATGGGCCGAAATATCGCGCGCCATCGTTCTGGAGCCGGCGGGTGACCCACACGCGCGGAAACGGCTCGTGCACCGTGACCTTGATGTACGGATACGACTTGTCGTCGCGCAGCGCGATGTTGAAGCGCGGCTTGTACTCCTTGATGAGATTCGCCTCGAGGATCAGCGCATGCGCTTCACTCGGCACGACGATGGTGTCGAGGCCATGCACCTGCAGCATGAGGTGCATCGTCTTGATGCTCTCTCGGTGGTCAGCGGCGACGTAGCTCCGGACACGCGACCGCAAGCGCTTGGCCTTGCCGACGTACAGCACCTTGCCGTCCGCGTCGCGCCAGAGATAGACGCCGGGCGACTCGGGTAGATGTGGGATCTTTTCGAGGATCGCGTCGGGGACAGCCATGCTGCAATATATCCCGGCGGTAACGCGATTTGTCTGTCGTCGTCAGCGGAGCGAAGGATCGGTGAATGCAACCGGTGGACCCAACGGTATCGTGGTATGTCATCCCGCATGAGCGGAGCGAATGTCGGGATCTACCCTTCGTCCAACGTCGGCCTGCATCGCGGATCATACGGTGGATCCCGTCACTCGG
>JBDTXZ010000563.1:0-3433 GCA_040005935.1 bacterium
GCATGGCACCACGCGTATCGGTCGTCTCGCCACCGCGGCCCATTCCTGCGCAACCGGCAAGGATGCCGATCGTCGCGTAGAGCAGTCCCTTTGCCACGAAGCCGACGCGCGCGAGGACCTCGATCCAGGGTGCGGCGCCGGCTCTGGTGGACTTCACAGCACCCGCCAGAGTGAGTAACAGGCGGTCTCCTTGATGCGATCCATGCGTCCCCGTTGGCGAAAGGTCTCCAGATGAATCTCGTCGGCATAGGCAATGTCGGCCATGAAGTGCTCCTCCAGTGTCGCCGCCGCGCGCTCATCGAGCATCATGAGCACCGTCTCCTCATTCAGTGACAGCGAGCGGTTGTCGGCGTTCATGCTACCCACGGCTCCCCACAATCCATCAACGGTGATCGTCTTCGCGTGCATCATGACCGGCTTGTATTCGTAGATGCGCACGCCTGCGCTCAGCAGTTCCTCGTAACGGGCGCGTCCCGCGTGCCACGTGCTCTTCACGTCGGTTTCTCGGCTCACGGTGAGGACGCGCGTGTCCACCCCGCGCCGAGCGGCGGCGGAGATCATCGCGCGAATCTCACGATCGGGGACGAAGTACGAGTTGGTGATGTAGAGCTTTTTCCGCGCACTCGCGATGGAGTACGCGAAGAAGCGCTCCGCTTCGGTACTCCCGATGGATGGCGATGCGTGCAGGAGGCCGGCGATCATGGAGCCGTCGGACTCGGGTGGGGTAGGCGCTGGCAACACCGGTGCAACGAGTAGTTCACCGGTCGATTCGGCCCAGCACACGGAGAAGGCCGTTTGCAGCTGGTTCACGGATGGTCCGGTGAATCGGACATTCGAGTCGCGCCACTGGCCTTTGGTGCGCCCGTCGCCGAACCACTTGTCCGAGATGCCGAAGCCGCCGGTCCAGCCCACGATGCCGTCTACACAGACGACGCGGATGTGGGCACGATGCTGGAACTTGTTGAGCGCCATCAGAGCGATGGGACGGAACGGTTCGGCGCGCACACCGCTGGCCTTCAGCGCGCCGAGGTATGCCTTCTTGAATGAGGTGCCGAATGCGTCGTAGAGGAAGAGCACCTTCACACCGGCGCGTGCACGTTCGATGAGAATGACACTGAGCTCGTCGGCCATGCGGCCGGGCTCGCAGTAGTAGAGCTGGAGCGTGATGGTTTTCGTGGCCGCCCGAAGGTCGTTCCAGAGGCGGGGATAGGTCTGGTCGCCGTTCCAGAAGATCTCCGCCTCGTTGCCCAGGCACATGGAGCTGCGGCTGAGCAGCTCCATCGAGGTGCGAAACGCGGGGTCGCCGATGGCTGGCAACTGCGTGTCGTCAAGGGGCAGCACCCGTTCGACCGGGGTGCCTCGGACTGCGCTCAGCAGGCCGATGAGTGCAAGGACTCCCGCCACGAGCACGAGGATGATGATCCCGATGAGGGCTGCCATTATGGATGCATTGGGCTATCGTGGTGGTTGCACTGTCGGATAATCACGCGAACCACAGTGCCAGCTTCGGGCCGCGGGCATTTTGGCGACCGGAACCACCTCGAGCCCTGCGATCAACGCGGGCGCGTTGCACACGCAATCGAAACGGATGCATGTCGCCACCGGCAGGCAGCTCACACTCACTGCGGCGCCTGCCGTAATCATCTTTGCGCTGAGCTGTCGGATGCAACTATACCGGGGCACAGCTTCCACTCGTCGCATGACACGTTTCTACTCTGTCCATCGCACTCTCCTCGGAATAGTCGGCACGCGGACTGCAACGCATACACGGCGTGCGCGTGGTCTGGACATCACGAACGAGGTGTGCAGGTACGCGTCGGGTCAAGGCAGGTGCGTCGTACATGGTCCGGGAATTGCCAAAATATGGCAGAGACCGGCACACCTACATGGAGGAATGCAATGCGCACCACTCTCACGCTCGCGATCATCACGCTTGTGGCATCGACTGCGGGCTGCGGCATGCTCAACAGGTCAAGCGGCACCGAGATCAGCACCGGAGGCGAAACGCGGAACAGCTGGACCGCCACGCTGGCGACACCGTCAACACTCGCGGGAGCCGTTCAGCTGCACGGTACCGCCAGCTGGACGCGAGACGGCAACGATTCGAAGGTCGTGGTCTCGATATCGAATGCGACGCCTGGCGGCCAGCATCCCTGGCACATCCATAGCGGTCGCTGTGGCAACAACGGACCGATCGTGGGTAATGCGGGAGCGTACAAGCCTCTGGCGGTCAATGGAGACGGCAACGCGCACGAGAACGCCTCCCTCGCTGTCGCGCTTCCGTACACGGACGATTACTACGTGAACGTGCACGCGGCGGCGGACAACATGGGCACGATCGTCGCCTGTGGAAACCTCGCGCCGCCGGTGCGCTAAGTCACCGCGGACTGCGCCGGAGCATCTGTCGTACGGCGCAGAACGATAGTGCATGGTGTTCGCCAAGCGCCGTGGTCGGACGGCCGGCACGGCGCTAGTGGCTGGTGGCCGGAGTGATCGCTGTGGCGGCGATGGCGCAGTCACAACCGCCGGTGCGCCGTTGGCGGGCCTCGGCCAACGACGTGTCGAGCGCATGCGACTGATCGGCAGCGGCTGACCCCACAATTCCCTGCGCGCCGAGCATTCGTTCGGGGCGCTGCAGACACGTTGAGGTGCGGCCCACCGACCCAGAGGAGTTCACCCAATGGCGTCAACGCGCCCGCGCACGAAGATCCTGACGATCACTGGCTGGTGCTTGGCTATCGGGTTCCTCGCGTATCGCAGCTCCCCTCAGCTGTCGGGGCACTTCGGCAGAGGAAGCGTGGGCACGGAGATGCCCGCCTTCTCGACGACAACCATCGATGGCGCCACCGTGAGCCGCGCCGACCTGCTCGGCAAGGTGGTGCTCGTGAATTTCTGGGCCTCCTGGTGCGGGCCGTGCACGGTGGAAATGCCAGCATTCGAGCGATACTACGCCGAACGAAAGGATAGCGGCTTCGTCATCCTCGGCGTCTGGACGCAGGACGCGGATGTATTCACGATGCGGGAGCAACTGCGCATGTCCGCCATCACCTACCCCATCGTGGTGGGCACGGCCGAACTGATTGCGTCGTTCGGCGGCGTCAACGGCATCCCCATCTCGTTGCTCATCGATCGGACCGGGCATGTCCGCAAGCGCGTCTTCGGCATCTTCTCCGAAATGGCGTTGCGCGCGGAGGCGGACAGCCTGCTCAGCGAAACGGCCACTGGGCGCTGAGCGATTCGATGCGTCCGAGGCTACGTCCGATCAAGTAGCGGGGCGCGATACTGTCGAGAGCCAGAATGCTACCTGCGCGTCCGGCTGCCATGTCCGGACGTTCGCAACTTGCATCGAGGCGGGTGGGCTGCCGCCGTGAGGTTGTCGTTGTCACTGCAGCGCGTGCGGAGCTGGCGCCAGATCGGTACGCGTCGTCAGGGT
>JBDTXZ010000564.1:0-3432 GCA_040005935.1 bacterium
CCCCTCCCGCCCACATGTCGCTCGTCCACGCGCTGATCCTTGGCATCGTCGAAGGAATTACTGAATTCCTCCCGATTTCGTCGACCGCGCACCTGATCCTGACGAGTCACTTGCTGCGTCTTGGCGAGTCCGAATTCGTGAAAAGCTTCGAGATCATCATCCAGCTGGGCGCCATTCTTTCGGTGGTCGTGTTGTATTGGAAACGATTCTGGAACTGGGAGGTGCTCACGAAGCTGGTCGTCGCCGTGATTCCCACGGGCGTCATCGGCCTCACCGTCTACAAGGCGATCAAGGGCTACCTGCTCGGCAACATTCCGGTCGTTCTCGCTGCGTTGGTCCTCGGCGGCATCGCCCTGATCATCTTCGAGCGATTCAGGGGGAAGCAAGCCGACACCGTCGCCGATTTCTCCGAGATCAGCTACAAGACCGCATTTCTCATCGGGCTCTTTCAGGCGATTGCCGTCATCCCGGGCGTGTCTCGCTCGGCGGCGACGATCGTTGGCGGATCACTGATCGGGGTCTCCAAGCGCACCATCATCGACTTCTCATTCATGCTCGCCGTGCCCACGATGCTCGCGGCAAGCGGGCTCGAACTCGTGAAAGGTCGGTCTGCCCTCGCGGGCCATTATGACATGCTCGCGGTAGGCTTCGTCGTGAGCTTCATCACCGCGATCATCGCCGTCAAGTCGTTTCTTGGCTACATCAAGAAGCGCGACTTCGCCGCGTTTGGCTGGTACCGCATCGTACTTGCTGCCGTGTATTTCCTTGTCTTTCTCCGCTGATCCGCGCAGCACGCGCGCGTTTGACGGCGAGCCGGTTGAACGCCTGGCGTCGCGTTGGGGTGTGTCGGCCGTGCAGGCGTTCGGCGCTGTCGGATCGACGCTCGACGTCGCCCACGCGCTCGCGCCAGCGGCGATGTCTGGTATGCTCATCATCGCCGACGAACAGACGGCTGGACGTGGTCGGCAGGGAAGGCGCTGGGTGTCGGCGTCGGGCGCGGGTGTGTGGCTCACGCTCGTCGAACGCCCCACCGACGCCCGTTCCCTCGACGTACTCGCGCTGCGGTGCGGGCTCTATGTCGCGGAATCGCTCGACGAGATTGCAAGCGAGACGGTGCACGTAAAGTGGCCGAATGATCTGTACCTCGGCAATCGTAAACTCGCGGGCACGCTCATCGAGACGCGCTGGCGAGGCACGGCGCCAGAGTGGGTGGCAATCGGATTCGGGCTCAACCTCGTTGCCCCCGATCTCGATACGGGCATTGGGCTTCCCGCAGGCGTCAGCCGCCTCGCCGCGCTGGATCGTATCGTGCCGGCACTCCGCCGCGCCGCCGCAGCGACGCACCACTTGTCGGCCGACGAGCTTTCCCGCTGGAACGCGCGCGATCTGTCCGTCGGTCGTGCCGTCGTCGAACCTGGCCCTGGTACGGTTACTGGTATCAACGCGGCGGGTGAGGTTCTCATCGCCGCGGACGGGCGCACCTCGGCGCTCCGCTCCGGCTCACTCACGTTCGCCCCGCCCCACTGCCCGTGACATGCTCCTGACCTTCGACGTCGGTAACTCGGAGACGACCCTCGGCCTGTTTGACGGCGAGCGGCTGCACGCGCACTGGCGCATCATTACCGATACGCCACGATCCGCGGACGAACTTGGCGTGCTCCTGCGCGGGCTCATCGCGGGCGCCGATGTCGCGCCCACACGATTGCGCGGAATCGCCATTGCGTCGGTCGTGCGCGGAGTGGCCAATCACCTCGCTGAAGCGTGCACGCGGTGGCTCCCATTCAGTCGCCTCGAAGTGTTCGACGCGACGTCGCCATTGCCCATTACACTCGCCGTCGACGAGCCACTCACGGTTGGTGCTGATCGCATCATCAACACGCTCGTGGCAAGCCGTCGCTACCAGCGTGACTGCATCGTCGTCGATCTTGGCACCGCGACAACCTTTGATTGCATCACGCGCGACGGCGTGTTCCTCGGGGGAGTCATTGCGCCAGGCGTGCGAACCTCCGCGGAGACGCTTTTTCGTCGCACGTCGAAGTTGCCCGCGACCGAGCTTGTTCCGCCCACCCATGTCATCGGTCGGCGGACGGAAGACTGCATTCGCGCGGGCGTGATGTTCGGGAACGCGGAATTGATCGACGGCATCGTGCGCCGGATTCTGGCGGAATGGCCTCGGCCAGAGCGGCCAATGATCATCGCAACGGGTGGATTGGCCGAGTTGTTCGCTCCCGTTTGCGCGAGTTTCGATGAGGTGGATCCGTTCCTCACGCTTCACGGATTGGCGATGGCGTTCGAGTTGGTCGGGTAGCAGCACCGCATGCGATTTTTCCAGCGAATCCAGTATGTCGCAGCGCTCGTGCTGGTCGCCGCCACTGCGGTGCGTGCGCAGGAACAAAGTGCCGCGACCTCTGAAATCTTCCGACGCTATGCGGACCACGTCGTCAAGGTGCAGGTGGTCGAATCCGGATCGGGCGCCAAGGCGACGATTGGCTCCGGCTTCTTCGTGACCGCGGAGGGTCACGTTGTCACGAATTACCACGTCATCTCCAGCCTTATCAACTCGCCGTCACGCTATCGGGCGGAAGTCATCGATTCAGCTGGGGCAGGGCACGCGGTGACTGTGGTCGCCATCGATGTCGTACACGACCTGGCGATCCTGAGCTCAAACCTGCGCGATCGTCCACGCTTCACGCTTGGCCCGGCCGCCATTTCGCAAGGCAATCGACTCTTTTCACTCGGCCATCCGCGAGACCTTGGCCTGAGCATCGTCGAAGGCACGTACAACGGGCTGTTGTTGCACACGCTCTATCCCCGCATTCATCTCACCGGCTCGCTGAACCCCGGCATGAGCGGCGGGCCCACCATCGATGATGCCGGTCGAGTGGTTGGCGTCAACGTGTCGACGGCGGGCAATCAGATGAGCTTTCTCGTTCCGGTGGATCGCGCCATCGCGCTACTCGAGCGGGCGTTGTCGCCGAGGGCAGCGCATGAAGCACCGTCGCTCGCGCAGGTGGGACGTCAACTGCGCGCATATCAGGACGTCTACCTCCGCGACATGTTCGACGCACACACCAAGACGATTGCGCTCGGACCATTTCGTGTCGTGACGCAGCCCGCGCCGTTCTTCCGTTGCTGGGGCGACTCGAAGCGCGAACGCGATCTTCCGTACGAAAAGGTGCGGCACAGTTGCGCGACCGATGATGATATCTATCTCGACGAAGATCAAACCTCGGGAAGCGTCTCCATCAGCCACAATCTGATCTCGACACGCACGCTCAATGCGTCGCGGTTTTTCGCTGTCTACACGAAGCTGTTCGGCACTGACAACGCCCCATCGGGCGCGGAGGAGTACGTCACCAACTGGAAGTGCAAGACGCGGAACGTGCGCAGTGACAGCACAACCATGCGCGCCTCACTCTGTCTCAGGCGCTA
>JBDTXZ010000565.1:0-3424 GCA_040005935.1 bacterium
GGAAACCGCGAAGAAGTGCACACGGTCGCTTCGCTTCGGGGCGTGCAGGTATTGCGGCTCCGTTGCGTGCGAGAGGACGCACTGCGTCCGCGCTCCCTCGTCCGCGGCCTCGCGAGCACGTTGTTGGGCGCACGCGGTGCATTGGGTGCGTCACCGGAGGTGATCAGCTATCTGCGGCCGTACGCCGCAACGCCCGGCGCGTCTGCGTCGTTCGCGACAGCCGTGCCATCGTCCGACATGTGCGAGGCCGAGTTGTTCGCCGCGCTTTCCGAACTGCTCGCCGCTGTTGCGGAGGATGGTCCGCTCACCATCAGTATCGATGACGCACACAGGGCAGAAGCGTCGTCGTGGCACATTCTTGCACCCCTCTTTCCAACCGTGTCCACCGATGCCGTCACCTGGATCATCGCGCTCTGCGCACACACCAGGTCCGTCGCGTCGCAAAGATTCCTCTCCATCTTTCCGCCCGACAACGTCGCCACCGACCAATCGCGTGAGCTGCTCTGGATACCGCCGCTCCTCGACCATGACGTGCGCGCGCTGTGCAAAGCGCGCACGGCGCCGCGCGTCCTCCATGGGCATTCCCTTCTACGTCGAGGCGCTCACCGACCAGTGGCTCGCGTCGGGGGATCTCGCGAGCACTGCGAGCGTCACGCGACTGATCCACATCCGATTCGACGCGATGGATCCGGCGGCAGAACGGGTGCTCGGCGCGATTGCGGTGCTTGGCGAAGATGCCTCGCTGCAGGAGGTGGCAACCGTTTCGGGCGTCAAGCGGAGCACGTTTCCGCCTACGCTGCGTCTGCTGGAGGACGCAGGCATCGTGCGTTCCTCGCATGGTGCCCTGACTGCGTCAAGACTCTGGCTTCGTCTCGCACTCGAACGCGCACCCTACGTTACGGTGCAGTTGCTTCATCTCGCTGCGGCCGAATGTCTGGAAGCGCGAAACGCGAAGCTCGATCTGGTGCCGACCGCAATTCGGTACCGCATTGCCGAGCACTGGCGCGCAGCAGGGGATGACGCGCGCGCGCGATTCACGCTCGCCAGACACAGCGTCGACCTCCCCGGGCCCTCCACCGGCGAGCGCTCCCCGTTCGCGGCAGGTGTAGACCTGCCGCGGCGCACCTACGTCCACGACGAGCGCCTGACGCGCAGCGCGCCATCTCAGTTTGTTGTTTCGCAGCCGCTCGGCGGCATTGCGTAGGAAAAGCGGACAATGACACTACCTGATCCAGCGAACAAGAGTACCGGAACGATACGGCTCGTCGTCGTACCCATCGCGATCGGCCTGCCACTCGCCGCGCTTACGGTTCCAGCAGCGCGCGCCGGGTTCGTAGCAGCCACTCTGTTCGTGCAATGGCTGCTCTACGCCGCATGGGGATGGTGGGCACTACGCACGTCCCGCACACTCGGCTTTGGAACGGATGGCCTGTTCAGCCCTCCCACGCGCGCGCGCGACTGGCGCTATGCGCTGCTCTTCGTGCCGCTCCTCGTGTTATGCGTGAGCGCGCTCTTCTTCCAGATCGCGCTGCTCTCATACGCATTTCCAGGATTGAAAGACGCGCTGCTCGAACCGTCGCCCAGCGAGCCGTCGTCGCCGCTGGTCATCGCCCTGCTCACTGGTCTTACTGGGGCGACGTTGGCGCCCGTGGTGGAGGAACTGGTATTCCGCGGCGTCCTGTTTCGCGCGTGGCGCTCGCGCTTCGGCCATGTGCGAGCAATGCTCGGCACGTCGGTTCTCTTCGGCCTGTTGCATCACGATGTGATCGGATCGGTCATTTTCGGCATCGTGATGGTGATGCTCTACGGCCGTACGGGATCACTCCTCGTCCCCGTGGTCACTCACGCGCTTTACAACGCAGTCACGCAACTGTTTGGTGCGCTCCCCGACAGTGACGCGCTAACCATCGCCGAGCTGCGCATGCTGTGGGCGCCCTCCGTGATCGCGATGCTCAGCAGCATTGCGCTGATCGTGCTCGTATTTCGCGAGCGTAACCACAGCGTCGCGGGAGCATGCCCACAGGCGGCGCCACTCGCACGCGAAGTCGCTGCACCAGCCTTCACTGTTTCAGAGTGACTCCCATGAGCGTTCAAGACTTGCGACGCGTTGGTCTCATTTCTTCGCAGCCCCCAGTTGCAGGCGGCGACAGGGTGCGCGTCGAGCTGCTCGTCCTGCTCTTCGGCATCATCGCCGCCACGCTCCTGTGGGTCGACGCGCCGAGGCTCGCGACGGAACAATACCGCTTGCCGAAGGAACTGGTGTCCGTGACGATCACGGGCGTCGCTGCTGCCATCGCGCTCGCCGCCGGACGTCGCATGCGGGTGGACGATGCCGGACTGCTCGCACTGGCGTGTCTTGGGTGGTCGTTGGTCTCGCTTGGGATGCGTGCTGAGAATGTGTGGCTTGGTTGGCGATTGATCGCAGGATACTGGTGCGGAGTGCTCGCATATCTGGTGGTGCGCGACCACGCCCACGTTGGTCTCGCACGAGCGGCAATTCTCGTCTGTATTGCATGCGCAGGCGCGGCGGTGGCGCTCACCATGGTGCTGGAGTACGTCGGACTGATCGATGGGCACTCACTCTTGCACCGAGCCCCATCGGGACTGTTCGGCCATCGCAATCACGCCGCGCATTTCGTCACGCTCTCGCTGCCTGCGTCGTTGGTGCTGCTGCATCCTTCGCTGCGCAAGGGCGCGATGCCCGCGTCATCGCGACACCTTCTTCGTGTGCTGGCGCTCGTTTGCGCGGTAACGGGTGCGGCAGCGATCGTGATGACGCGCTCACGTGCCTCGTGGGTCGCGCTGCTCGCGGCGGTTGTACTCGCATCGTGCACCCTCCTGCGTCGCGGACGGAGCCGCGATAGTGACGAGCGCCTCTCCGGCGGCATCGCCGCCACGCACTCGACGCATCGCCGTGCTGTCGTCACGTGGATTGTGGCACTCACTGCGGGAACGATTATCGGCGTCGCGATACCATCGCGTCTCGACTGGCGCACTCCGCTGTCCGATACTGTCACGCGACTGGGGGAGTACGATCGGGGAAGCGGGCGCGGCCGACTGATTCAGTACGCGACAACCCTTTCCATGGCGGCGGCGAGCCCCGCGCTCGGCGTGGGGCCCGGGAACTGGGGAGTGATGTATCCTCGTTTTGCCAGGCGCGGCGACCCGAACATCGGCCCCGAAGCGGTCCCCACGGGACGGCTCCCATTGAGTGACTGGCTTGGCGCGCTCTCTGAACTTGGTGTTCTGGGCCTGCTGCTCGTCATACTGATGGCGCTAGTGATCGCATTTCCGGCGATGCGTGCGCTCGGTCGGCGCGCGACGCGGGGCGATGTTAGAACTGAGGACGCTGCCCTGTTGATGCTTCTGGTTGAAGTCATCGTGCTCGGTGCGCTCGATGCCGTCGCCCAAAATGCGCTTCAGG
>JBDTXZ010000566.1:0-3414 GCA_040005935.1 bacterium
TCGAGGGTGACATGGTAAAGGGTGCGCACTTGCCAAGACTCCCTTTTGCCGAGCAAACTATGGCCATGCCTGCGATCAAGCGTCGTTGGACGACTGCCGACGTGCGCGCCCTCACAAGCGAGGAGCACGCGTGGCCGAGGTACGAGCTTATTGACGGCGAGTTGCTCGTGACGCCGGCTCCGCGTTCCGTACATCAGCTCGCGTGCAACGAGATCTGGTTCCTGCTCAAGGTCTACCTCGACGCGCAGCCGATCGGATTGCCCGTGATGTCTCCGTCGGATCTCGAGCTACGTCCCGGTACGATTACTCAACCTGATGTGTTCGTAGTCTCTGCGGAAACCAGGATCGCCGGGGATGGTCTGGAGTGGCCAGACGTCAAGGCGCTCGTGCTTGCCGTGGAAGTGTTGTCGCCCAGTTCGCTGCGAACCGACCGCGTGACGAAGAGAGACTTCTATCTCGAGAACGGCGTCGAGGAATACTGGATCGTCGATCTCGAGGCGCGTGTGTTCGAGCGGTGGCGGCCGGCGCAGGAGACGCCTGACGTGTTGCGCGATCGTATCGAGTGGGCGCCGCGCCAACGCCAACCGCTGGTGATCGACCTGCCCCAGTATTTCGCGCGCATCGACAGCAAACGGCGGATGTTTGCCCGGTAGAGTCAATTTGCGAACCGCGAGGTCTTGATGCACACACTGCTGACGTCAGGTCTCCTTGCGACGAGACTTGGCGCGCCGGTGTTTGCGCAAGAGCACAAGCACACCGTGGTTCCGGGTGAGAAGCTCGGCACTGTTCACTTCGCGACGTCGTGTGGTCCAGCAGTGGCAACCGAGTTCGATCGCGGTCTCGCACTCCTACCTTCGTTCGAGTTTATCTCGGCGATTCGCTCCTTTACCGCAGCGTTGTCCAGCGACTCCACGTGCGCGATGGCACAATGGGGCATCGCGCTCAGTCGATGGACCAACCCGATGACTGCGAATCTGCGTAGTCCTGACGCCCTCGAGAAGGGACGTCAGGCGGCCGCAGACGCCAGTCGCCTGGCGCCAAGCGCAACGGTCGAGAGCGCGCGTACGTCGCAGCGGTGAATCAGCTCTTTACCGATTACGAGCGTCGTGATCAGCGCACTCGCCAGGTTGCCTATGCCAGCGCGATGGCAGAACTCACGGCGCAGGAGCTAACAGACACAGAAGCGCTTCTCTTCTACGCGCTCTCACTGTCGGAAACGCGCGGATTACCCAAAACCTTTCAACGTTGACAATCATGGGCACCGCTGCGATTGAACGTCGCCGGTCTGTTGCTGGTTGCGGTAAGCGCACCAACCGCGATTGCAGCGCAGACCGCCACGCCGCGCGACTGCACGCTGCCAACCGTTTTTCACATCGGCGATTCGACGGTGAGGAATGGCAGCGGGACGGGCTCCAACGGACAGTGGGGATGGGGTGATCGTACGTCGTGCTACTTCGACACCACCAAGGCCAACATCGTGAACCGTGCGCTCGGCGGACGCAGCAGTGGCATGTATCTCACCGGAGGCGCGTTCGAATGGTTCACCGTTGCGTTGGTCTGGTGACGGTGCAAGCGCTCGAGGGTGACATGGTAAAGGGTGCGCACTTGCCAAGACTCCCTTTTGCCGAGCAAACTATGGCCATGCCTGCGATCAAGCGTCGTTGGACGACTGCCGACGTGCGCGCCCTCACAAGCGAGGAGCACGCGTGGCCGAGGTACGAGCTTATTGACGGCGAGTTGCTCGTGACGCCGGCTCCGCGTTCCGTACATCAGCTCGCGTGCAACGAGATCTGGTTCCTGCTCAAGGTCTACCTCGACGCGCAGCCGATCGGATTGCCCGTGATGTCTCCGTCGGATCTCGAGCTACGTCCCGGTACGATTACTCAACCTGATGTGTTCGTAGTCTCTGCGGAAACCAGGATCGCCGGGGATGGTCTGGAGTGGCCAGACGTCAAGGCGCTCGTGCTTGCCGTGGAAGTGTTGTCGCCCAGTTCGCTGCGAACCGACCGCGTGACGAAGAGAGACTTCTATCTCGAGAACGGCGTCGAGGAATACTGGATCGTCGATCTCGAGGCGCGGGTGTTCGAGTGCTGGCGGCCGGAGCAGGAGACGCCTGACGTGTTGCGCGATCGCATCGAGTGGGCGCCGCGCGAGCGCCAGCCGCTACTGATTGACATTCCCGACTACTTCGCGCGCATTGACGCGCAGCGGAGGATGTTCGTCCGCTAAGGTGAGTTTGCGCACAGAGGGTCTTGATGCAGACGCTGCTCGGGCCAGGATTACGCGCGCGACCAACTTGTCAGCAGTGTCGCCAGGCAGTGCGACCCGCGAGCGACAGCGACGGGTCATGCGAAGGGGCGGGCGGACTGCGGGTGTCCCCGATCGCCGCGACGGTGAGCGCGTTTCTCGACCCCGTGCTCACCGGGTTTCCAATACTGTATAAGGGGCCCGTGGGCGTCGCCGGGGCTTCCGACGTACCGCACGAAGCCAAGGCGAGCGCGCCAAACAGCGAAAGGCTGATGATCCGAGCGTGGCGACGCGTTCTAATGTGTGATAGCATGGAGCGTCCTCTCTGGCGGAGGTGGCGACAAGTCAACCGTGAATAGTCCGAGTCCTGTCGCAGCCGCAAGAGCGTAAGCGCACCGGTTGGTCGAAGGCGTAGCACGACGGCGTTGACGCCCGTTACAAAGCAGCAACCGCGCTCTTTCCGCGCAATTCGTGCTAAGACTGCTGAGGTTGCCTTAGGCTCGATCGCCCCATCATGAATACAACGTGCGACAGCAACTCAACAGCTTTAAACGCGGATTGCGCGGACACGCGCGGATACATCCACTTCACGTCCACTCCACGCATGACAATGAGAGCACCATTGCGATTGCAGAGCGCCTGCCTGATGCTGATCGCGCTCAGCGCGCCGACCGCCGTTGCAGCGCAGACCGCCGCGCCACGCGACTCCACATTGCCAACCGTATTTCACATCGGCGATTCGACCGTGAGAAATGGCAGCGGGACGGGCTCCAACGGACAGTGGGGATGGGGTGACCTTACGTCGTGCTACTTCGACACCGCGAAGGTGAACATCGTGAACCGCGCCCTCGGTGGACGCAGCAGCCGCACGTATCTCACTGGCGGCCAGTGGGACAAGGTGCTCCCGATGCTGAAGCGTGGCGACGTCGTCATCATGCAGTTCGGGCATAACGACGGCGGCGCACTGAATGACACGAGCCGAGCGCGCGGGAGCATTCGCGGCTTTGGTGATGAGAGCGAGGAAATCGACAACCTGCTCACGCACCAGCACGAAGTGGTGCACAGCTTTGGCTGGTACATGCGCAAGTTCATCGCCGATACGCGCGCCAAAGGGGCCACTCCGATTGTCGCGTCCCTCGTACCGCGGAACCGCTGGGAGAACGGCAC
>JBDTXZ010000567.1:0-3411 GCA_040005935.1 bacterium
AGCACACCCAGCAACTCTTTTCGTGCACCGGAAACGTCGCCACTGTTGGTGAGCGCGCGCGCAAGTTGGTAATGCGCCTCGAGGGGATCGGGCGGATCGAGCGCCACTACCGCCCTGCGCTCGCGCACCTCGACCTTGTGGTCTCCCGCGCGCGACGCGAGCTCCGCAAGCCGAACATGGACGGAAACGTCGTACGGGACGATCCACAGCAGGCGCTCGAGCGGCGCGCGAGCGCCCAGCGAATCGCCCAGGCTTTCGCGCACCTCGACCTCGAACAGATTCGCTTCCAGCGCCGTTTCGCTGCGCGACGTAATGCGCTGCACCTGCGCGAGCGCCTCGCGCAAATCGCCCTTCGTGCGCGCGATGTGCGCCAGGTACAGCGCTGGCGTCCCTGCCCCTGCGTACTCGGGAAAGAGTGCCTGCGCGCGCAAGAGCACAGCGCGTGCGGAGTCCAGCTGATTTCGATCGACCAGCGCGATTCCCGCGCGCATTGTCGATACGAACTCGCCGTCGGCGCTCGTCGCTCCGGTGCTTGGCCCAATGGACCGCAATGGCACCGCGAACTTCGCGCGTAGCCATGTGTCGAACTGCTTGTCGAATTCTTCCGGCTTGGTGCCCAGCACTCGCGCAAACACGGCGGGCGTATCGAGACCGTCGCGATATGCAGTGAGCATATCCACGAGCGCCTTCGACCCCTTTTGCGCCTCGATCATTTCGACGACGAGCGATGCTTCGTAATACGAGAGGATGACTTCGTTCTCGAAGCGCGGGCGAACGAACCCCTCATTCAAGTGACTCACGGGGCGTAGCCGCCCGCCCGCATACATCGCGAGAAATTCTACCGTCACGCCCGCGCCCCATGATGGACGCGCACGTCGTTCCTCCAGCACGGACAGCCCCTCGGACAGCCAACGAGGCGCGTGTGATTCGGATAACCCGAGCGTGAAGGTGTGCGCCAACTCGTGCCACGCCACCGACCCCCAATTGAACTCACCGCGCGTGCGGGCAGACGGCGAATCCATCATCAACACGGGACCAAAGCTCACGCCCAGTGCGCCCAACCCTGGTAGACCCATCGTGCGCACTGAAAAATCCGCGTGCCGTTGATAGAGTTCGAGACGAACAAGCCCCTGCGGACGGTAGTGATAACGCGCCGACAGCGAGTCGTACGCCTCCTCCAGCAACGGCGACAGATACGTCACGAGCAACTCCGCTTCCTTCGCCGGCGCAACGATGCGGAAATGATTGCGATCGATGGTGCTGAAGCTGCGAAGCTTGTCCAGCATGTCGAGCGTGTTCTTGTGCCACAGGTTGAACGGATCGATGGCGAACGCGCGCTCCAGCAAGGCGCGTCCCTCCTCGATGTTGCCGGCATGCAGCTGGTTGTTCCCGAGCAGCCCCAGGACGCGCGCAGACGCGGAGTCCGCCGACAGCGCGACGCGCGCGAGACGCATGCCTTCTGCATATCGGCGCTGGCGCACGAACGCTTCCGCCAATTCCACGTAGAATTCCGCGGGCTTGGAGCTCAATCGCTGCGCGGCCGCCAGGGCGCGATTGTATTCCGCAGAATCGCCGGTCATGCGCGCTGCGGCCCCGATGAACGACCACGCGGACAGCGACGACGAATCCACTGCGAGCGCACGACGAGCATCCATCCGCGCAGAATCGTATTGCTCGGCTTCGAGATGAAAGCGCGACGCCAGCAATTGCGCGCCGACGAGGGACGGATTCGCCGAGAGGCTCCGCTTGAGCAGCGGCGTTGCCTCCGGCGTTCCGTCGAACTGCGCCACTCGCGCGAGACCAAGCAGCGCGCGCGCGTGCTCGGGCGCATGCTTCAACACGCCGTCGTACGAGATTTTTGCGTCCGGCGCGTTGTACTTCTCGAGCAGCAGATCACCGGCCCGCAGCCGCGCTTCGAGATTCATGGAATCCGCGGCCACCGCATCATCAAACGCAGTGAGTGCCTGCTTGACCGCCGACGCAGTGCCGATCACCACGTACGCTCGACCGGCAGCAAGGAGATCGTCGCTGGACCAGCGAGCAGTGCCCTGCTCAAACGCGCTCGTCACGAGCCCCGCTCGGCGAAATGCCTCGTCGTGGTCACCGCGACGCCACGCCAACTCCGCGAGTGCCGCCTCCGCGCTGCGACGTCCCGCAACGTCGCGCTCAATCGCGACGCGCAGCACGGAGTCGGCAGCGGAAAGTCTGCCACGCAACACAAGTACTTCGCCGAGGCTCTCGGTGAGCCCCACGCCGCCGCCGCGCGCCATGCGCTCTGCGTCGTCGAGACGGCCCGCGTCCGCAAGGGCGCGAACCTGGGCGCGCGTTGCACTCGGCTGCTGCCACCCGCCGAGGCACGCGGTTGCGGCCAGTAGGGCCGTTGTGCGGAGCACGCGCAACGCAAGTACTGTCATCCTGAGCGAGCGAAGCGAGTCGAAGGATATGTACGTGCTGTTGCGCCGTTCATGCCGTCGTTCATTAACGACACGCCGCGGGTGCAAACCCTTCGACTCGCTCCGCTCGCTCAGGATGACAGAGATCACGGCTTGCCTCCCGCCGCGCGAATCGCCTGGCTCTTTTCTGCCATCAGGAGCAACAATCGCTCGAGCTCGCGCTCGTATGCTATAGAATCCGTCGACGCCTTCCGCCCACGCAGCGCCGCGACCTGCGACTCCAGCGCCTGCCGCTCGGCAAGCAGCGCAGCGACGCGAGGATCCGCGCTCCCGCGCGCCGCACCAAACGATACCGTCCGCGCAAGCATGCTGTCATTCAACACCGCGTGCTCCGTCAGCAGCTTCTTGTCCGCCTCGTACGCGCGCGCGACTTCCTTGCGCGCGAAGTCGAACGCTTCGATCACCGACACGCGTCCATCCTTGTCCGCATCAGCCTCGCTGCCCGTGAGGCCGCGCACGAATGGCCCCGCAAAGATGGACTCGTTGCGCTCGAGGCCCGTTTTAGACGCGGTGACCACCACGCGACCCTTTCCAGCGATGACTGGCACGAAGTCGCCACTGCCGCTCGCTGCATTCACGAACACAACGGTCTGTCGCGTAAAACCCGATAACCACGATGCGTAGTCCGCGGCGGTCGGGTCGGGACCTGGCAGATTCACGCGCGATCCCGGGCCCTCGCCCGCGCCATGACCGTTGAGAAACACGAGGACGACATCCCCAGGCGCGACGCGGCGCGACAGGCGGAGGAATGCCTTCGCGACTTCCTCTTTCGTCGACTTTCCAGTGACGTGTTTCGGATCCGCGGCGGGATCCTCTCCCAGCACGATGAGGCTCGAATCCGCAACGCCCCAGCGTTTACGCGCCGAGTCGGCAAGCGTGGCCGCTACCGCGAGGAATGGCGCGCGATACTGCGGCTCGCCGGCGAGCCCGGTCACGATGAGCACGTGCGTCTGCTGCG
>JBDTXZ010000568.1:0-3409 GCA_040005935.1 bacterium
GGATTGGTTGCGTACTTCTTGTGATTGACCTGGAAGTGGTCGCCCTGGATGAACAGTGGCCCGCGATATCCCTCGCGCAGCGCCGCCGCAATCATCACCGACACATATTCGGCGGGCCGCTGCTCTGTGTACGCGATCTCAGACCGTGCGATCTCGAAAATGAACGCGCCTGCTTTTTTCGAGATGGCAGTCCGGAAGAGGGCGCGCGCGGTGTCGTATGCCGCACAGCGGATGTTGATGGCCGGCACCGTGAACCCGTGCACCTCGCTCTTGCCACGTGCGAGATACAGCTCATGGATGGACGACGGTCGCACGCCGGCAGCCTGCCCGAGCTCCCAGATCAGCCAGCGCGCGTACTCCTTGGCAGTGCCTTCACCGAAGACAGCGGCGGCTACCAGCTCATCCATCGCTGGAGTGGCGAGCGCCTCGGCGCGAGAAACAGAAACTCGGTCATCGGCGACGGAAACGGCGTCGCCGAAAAGATTGTTCAATGCGTCGAGATCGTGCATGCGATCCTCGGAAATGTGCGTCTTGATGGCGATCGGCTCAAGCTCGTCGCGCGGTGAATGCGTCGCAAGTGTTGCGGTCGTGCGCTTCCCAACTCAGATCACGTGCGACGGATCCGACTTGGGAAGCAGATTCCATTCCTCGCGCGCCTGGTCCGCATCGGTGCGGCCAAGCATGGCGTATGTGAACTGCTTTCCGAGCTCCACGCCCGGCTGGTCGAATGCATTCACGCCATACAGGCGCCCCGCGTACGCGGTGGCAAGCTCGAGGAACATCAGCAGCCCACCCACGTGCCACGCATCCACTCGCTCGAGCGAGAGCGTCATGTTCGGGCGACCGCGGCGCGCGAGCGCGCGCGCGGTGGCGCGGCGCTCGATGTCGAGCAGCTCACTGAGGTGATGTCCGCCGAGATACGCCAGCTCGGGAATGTCGGCGTGCAGCGTGGGGATTTCGACGTCTGTGCTTCCTTCGTCAACGCCTATGAAGGTCACCGTCTTATCGCCCGGACCCTCCATGTACAGCTGCACCTTGCTGTGCTGGTCAGTCGCGCCGAGCGCACCAACCGGGGTTGGCCCAACGCCCCCGTCGCCCGGTACGCGATGCTTGCCGAGACTCTCCGCCCACAGCTGCACGAACCAGTCGGCCATGTCGCGCAACGCGTCGCTGTACGGCATCAGCACGTGGATGTGCCGCCCGTGACGCGAGTCGGCGAGATACTGGAGGGCCGCAAACGTGCCGGCGATGTTCTTTCCAATTACGCCAGACGCACAACGCGTGCGCATGTCGGCAGCGCCGTCGAGTAGCTCCGTCGTATCGATTCCCACTAACGCGGCAGGCAGGATACCGACGGGAGTGAGGACGCTGAACCGGCCTCCCACGTTCGACGGAATGTCGAGGGCAGTCACCTGTTCACTGCGGGCGATGGCGCGCAACGCTCCTTTCTCCGGATCCGTGACGAATACAAGGCGTTCCTTCGCTTCGCTATCGCCAAGTGCGGCAGCCAACCGCGCGCGGATAATGAGGTACTGCGCCATCGTTTCCGCCGTGCCGCCGGACTTCGACGTGACAACGAAGAGGCTCCGACGAAGGTCGAGCCGCGCGAGCAGCGCCGAGATATTCGCGGGGTCCACATTATCGAGTACATGGAGTCGCGGATTTCCGCGGCGCGCTGCATCGTCGAGCAAGTTCCACTGTGGCGCGCAGAGGGCCGTGCGCAGCGCGATCGGTCCTAACGCCGACCCGCCAATGCCCAATACGACAACATCGGTCAGCGCGTCGTCGCCACTGCGCTGACGCTGGCGCTCCACGAAGTCCAGCGTTTGGCGATGCAACGCGCGATCGTCCGGCAAGTCGAGAAAACCAAGCGTGCCCTCGCCGTGCTGATCGACCACGGCCTGATGCGCCGCAGTGAATGACGCGCCGGCGTCGGTCCATTCAGCCGCGGTGATGCCGCCATCGATTGGCGGCGCCATCATGTTCGTGTAATCGAGACGAATCGTCATGTCGTGCGCTCGTGTCGTGGAGGTGCCCAGTATCTAGCGTCGGTGCGGGCCGCGTTCAGACTGTGATCGTGAGCCCGTCGAACGCGGGAGAGACCCCTGGTGGCAATTCTGCCTCGAGGTCTGCGTGAAAATTGTCGTGCGTCAAATGCGTGAGGTACGTGCGATCCGCGCCGACGGCCTCGGCGACTTCGAGCGCCTCCGAGAGGCTCAGGTGCGACGGATGCGGCCGGCGAAACAGCGCGTTGATCACCAGCACGCGCGCACCGCGCAGCAGTTGCAGCGCCGAATCCGGAACGGACTTGGCATCGGTGACGTAAGCGAGGGGCCCGATGCGATACGCAAACACGGTCGCGACGGGACCATGTGGCACTGGAACCGCCGTGACGTCAATGCCGGCGATGTCCAATGTCTCGCGCGGAGCGACAATGATGGCCCTGCCCTGTGGCTTCGACGTTCCCGGCAGCGGCTTGATGCTGTCGTCGAAGATGTAGTTGAATTTCTGCTCGATGGAACGCAGCGTCTCCGCCGACCCATACATCGGCAAATGCACATCACGCCGGGCCGAGATGGCGCGGAGATCGTCGATGCCGTGCGTGTGGTCTGCGTGGTCGTGCGTAAAGAGCACGGCATCGACGTGATCGATATCGGCTTGCACGAGCTGCAAGCGCAACTCGGGCGGCGTGTCAATGAGGATCACGTGTCCCTCGTCGGTTTCGACGGCCGCGCCAACGCGCGTTCGGCGGTCGCGAGGATCACGTGAGTGGCACACTGCGCAGCCGCACCCGACCTGCGGAACGCCAAAACTCGTTCCCGTACCGAGAAAGGTGAGCTTCACCGCGACAAGTGCAGGTCGACGACCAGCGTGCTCATACGGTCTCGACCTTCATCATGTTTGTCGTGCCGGGCACGTCGAACGGGACGCCGGCCGTGACGACGACACGATCGCCTTCGCGGGCAAGCCCATGTAGCCGCACCTGGTTGAGCCCGAGCTTCACCATGTCCCAGTATGAATCGCAATGTTCCACCAGGCACGGAATCACGCCCCACACCAGCGAAAGTTGGCGATAGGTGCGCTCCTGATCGGTGAGCACGAGGATGGGAACGTTAGGGCGATGCGATGCGACAATTCGTGCCGAGAAGCCGCTCTTGGTAAACACGATGAGCGCCGGTGCGGCGAGGCTCCGCACCGCAGACGTGGCTGCGGCGGCAATCGCCTGTTCGGTGGACACCGCCGAGTCCCCCGTAAACCGCCGTTCGTCGTTGCGGACGATGCGCGGATGTTTCTCGATTTCCATGATGATGCGCGACATCGCCTCGACGGCGAGCCGCGGATACTGTCCGGCCGCGGTCTCGGCTGAGAGCATCACCGCATCCGTGCCGTCGAAGATGGCGTTGGCCAC
>JBDTXZ010000569.1:0-3408 GCA_040005935.1 bacterium
CGTGGATAGATGATCCCGACACGCGCTCGCTGCGCGCGCGCGCGGGATGACATCCATTCGCACCCTAGCTGAACAGCATTGCACTCAGACCGTGATCGTCACCGGTTCGGGCGTGGCCACAGCGTCTTCAATGACGAGCTTCAGCTTGCGCATCGAGGTCGGCGCGAACTTTTCCATTTTTGCGTAACCGATGGTCGTGCCGCGCGACAGCACGGTCCAATCGCCGGCGTCGGCTGAGTAGAGCGTATAGCGCGAAACCGTCTGGCCGAGCGCAATGTTTTCTGCGAGTCGCGTATATGAGACCGGCACCGAGCGTCCGAGATCCAACGTTGCCTCAGCCGTGCGAGTACTCGTGTAGTTCCACGTCGATTTCGCTGCGTCCGCGAGGCCTGTTCCCGTCAACGAGGTGAGACTGTCGCGGAAGCCGCCGAGCCGCGCGACGTCGGTGGCGTGCAAGAGGCCATCCCTCGTTGGCGGCACGTTGAGGAGGAGCTTCGCGTTCCTGCCGACAGAGCTGAAGTAGAGATCGACGAGATTCTCCACGCCGCGGACTTTCGCATCGTCCGCGGGATGATAGAACCAACCCGGCCTGATTGACGTGTCTACCTCGGCGGGACGCCACACAGTGCCGGCGGGATCTCCATGTTGCAGGGCGGGGATGATGCCGTCGCCGCTGGCGCCCGGATAGGGCACGGCGTCCGGATTCATCGTGGACCAATTCGGATCGCCACCGGAGCCGTTCTCGTTGCCGCACCAGCGAATGTCCGGACCCGCATCGGAGAAAATCACCGCGTCGGGCTGATGTCGCTTGACCAGTCCGAAGAAGCGAGGCCAGTCATACACCTGCTTCTTGCCGTTAGGCCCCTCGCCATTGGCGCCATCGAACCACACTTCGGCGATGCGACCGTAGCGCGTCAATAGTTCGCTGAGCTGGTCGCAGTACAAGTCGTTGTATCGCGCGGAGTCGCCGTAGGCCGGATTATTTCGATCCCACGGCGAGAGATAGAGGCCGGGGCGCAAGCCTTCGGCTCGGCACGCGTCGACCATTTCGCGCACGACGTCGCCCTTTCCACCGCGCCACGGGCTACTCGCGACGCTATGCGTGGTCGTGAGCGTGGGCCAGAGGCAGAAGCCGTCGTGATGCTTGGCGGTGAGGATCATCGAACGAAACCCAGCGCCGCGCGCGGTTTTCGCCCATTGTCGCGCATTCAGGTTCGTCGGATTGAAAATCGCAGGATCTTCACGTCCGTCTCCCCATTCGCGATCGGTGAACGTATTGACCCCGAAGTGGAGGAACATCGCGAGTTCGTCGCGCTGCCACTCGAGTTGCGCTGCACTCGGACGCGGGCGGTCGATGACGTTCCCGCGCGGCAACCGCATGGATAGCCAGCCGGCGGCGAGCGACGTGGCTCCGGTGCTGACGAAATGACGTCGATTCATGGATGCGGTTCGCGGAACGGCGCCGTCTGGGCGCGTAGAGTCAGGCCAGCGGAGCAACCTCCACTCAGTATGCCACTCGTCTCGGCTGTGTTGCCAGTGCGCATCACAAATTCAAGGGTGGAGCCCGCCGCCGCGCTCCGGTTAGATTCCGCGATCACTGCGGGCGCCCCTAGACGACCTCGACTAGCCGGGACCGTTGGCACTCACGAGCGATACATGACGCAAACCTCGCTGGTCGAAGCGTACCTCAAGTCATCGGGCAAGACGATCGGAGAAATGCCGCTCGGCATGATGGCCTATCTCGCCAATCTGGATCTCGTCGCTCGTGGAGCGCCGGAAATCGCGCGAGCCATCGTGCAGGAGTTATCGCACCAGCGAAGTGCCGTGAAGCTGATCGCGAGCGAGAACTATTCGTCGCTCGCCGTGCAGTCGGCGATGGCGAATCTCCTCACCGACAAGTATGCCGAGGGCGTCCCAGGCAAACGGTTCTACGCCGGGTGCGAAAGCGTCGACGACATCGAGAGCTATGCCGCCGATCGCGCCTGCGAGTTGTTCGGTGCGGAGCACGCGTACGTGCAGCCGCACAGTGGCGCCGACGCGAACCTCGTTGCCTTCTGGGCAATCCTGAGTGCGCGGCTCGAGACACCGGCGCTTGCGGCGCTTGGCGAGTCAGACCCCGCAAAGCTTTCGCAGGAACAGTGGAATACGGTGCGACAGTCGCTCGGCAATCAACGACTGCTGGGCCTCGATTTGTATTCGGGCGGGCATCTCAGCCACGGATATCGTCGCAACGTGTCGGGTCGCATGTTCGAATCGCATTCGTACTTCGTGAATCGCGAGACACACCTGCTTGATTACGCCGAGATCGAACGGATCGCGCGTGAGGTGAAGCCGCTCATCCTGTTGGCGGGCTACAGCGCGTATTCGCGGTCGGTGAACTTTGCGCGCATGCGTGACATTGCGGACGCCGTCGGCGCCGTGCTGATGGTGGACATGGCGCACTTTGCCGGGCTCGTTGCCGGAAAGGTTTTCACGGGAGACTTCGACCCTGTCGCGCATGCGCAGGTCGTCACGTCCACGACGCACAAGACGTTGCGCGGGCCGCGCGGCGGCTTGGTGCTCACGACGAGCGAGTTCGCGGAGCATGTCGACAAGGGGTGCCCGCTGGTGCTGGGTGGTCCGTTGCCGCACGTGCTCGCCGCCAAGGCCGTCGCGTTCAGCGAGGCGCTTCTGCCGGAGTTTCGGACGTACGCGTCACAGATTGTCGACAACTCGCGATCATTGAGTGCTGCGCTCATCGCCAACGGGCATGAAGTACTCACAGGCGGCTCGGACAATCATCTCGTGCTCGTTGACGTTGGCCGACTGGGGCTGACTGGCCGTCAGGCGGAGTCGGCGTTGCGGGAATGCGGACTCACGATGAATCGCAACACGATTCCATTCGATCCCGCCGGTCCGTGGTACACCAGCGGGCTTCGGCTCGGCACGCCCGCTACGACCACGCTCGGCATGCGGGCGACAGAGATGCATGAAATCGCCAGTATCATCGCGAGCGTGCTTGCGTCAACGAAGCCGACGCAGGCGAAGGACGGGGTGAGCAAGGCCAAATACACGATCGAACCCGCAGTGAAAGCAGAAGCGCTTGCGCGCGTTTCGACGTTGCTGTCGCGGTTTCCGGTGTATCCGGAGTTGGACCTCGATTACCTCACCGCGAGCGTTGGGGCGTAGCGCTTACTGTAGCTGCGCCTTCACTGCGTTGGCGATGCGCTTTTCGAGTTCGCCTCGCGAGGAGCAGCGCGCGTACTCGCGTGAGAACGCGATTGGGCGCGCCATTGCTTCGAAGGTCGTGTGAAGAATTGCGAGTCCAGACGTTTTGTTTTCTTCCAGTTGACTGACGACCGTTAGATACACGTCGTACGTGTCGGCATTCTCGCCGATCTGGGTCGTGCCGCAATCGATGAAGCGGCT
>JBDTXZ010000570.1:0-3398 GCA_040005935.1 bacterium
TGCGAGAGCAGCACAACGCGTGCACCACGACTGACGAGGTATTCGATGGTGGGAATGGCGGCGCGAATGCGCGTGTCATCCGCGACGTGTCCATGCTCGTTGAGAGGGACGTTGAAGTCCACGCGCACGAGCGCACGCTGGCCCCGCAGCTTTTCCGCGGGGAGATCACGAATCGTCAGCTTTGCCATGGATCAGAGCTTTGCGCCGACGTATTGCAACAGGTCGACACAGCGCGAGGCGTAGCCCCACTCGTTGTCGTACCAGCCTGACACCTTCACCAGCAGTCCATCGACGACGTTGGTGCACTTGGAGTCGAGGATACAAGAATGCGGATTGCCGATGTAGTCCACAGAAACGAGTTCCTCCTCCGCGTACTTGAGGATGCCCTTGAGCTCACCATCCGCCGCCGCCTTGAAGGCGGCGTTGACTTGCTCGATCGTGACGGCCTTCTCAACCACGACCGCGAGGTCGGTGAACGAGACATCAGGCGTTGGGACGCGAACCGACATGCCGTCGATCTTTCCCTTGAGCTCCGGGATCACGAGCGACGTGGCCTTTGCAGCGCCGGTAGTCGTTGGAATCATCGAGATGGCGGCGGCACGCGCGCGGCGCAGATCCTTGTGCGGCAGGTCCAGGATGCTTTGGTCGTTGGTGTAGCTATGGATAGTCACCATCGATCCGCGGACGAAGCCGAAGTTGTCGCGGACGACCTTCACCATCGGCACGAGGCAGTTCGTCGTACACGATGCGTTCGACATGATGTGATGCGATGACGGGTCGTACTTGGTGTGGTTGACGCCCATCACGATGGTGATGTCTTCACCCTTTGCCGGTGCGGAGATGATGACCTTCTTCGCGCCACCGTCGATGTGCGCCTTGGCCTTGGACGCGTCCGTGAATCGGCCAGTTGATTCGAGCACGATGTCGACACCGAGATCCTTCCAGGGAAGGTTCGCCGGATCCTTCTCGGCGAAGATCTTGATTTCGTCGCCGTCGATCGAGATCGAGCCGGCGCCCGCCTTGACGTCGCCCTGATACTCACGGTGCACGGAGTCGTACTTGAACAGGTGTGCGAGTGTCTTCGTATCCGTGAGGTCATTCACGGCGACGAAGTCAATGTCGGTGAGCCCTGCCTGCTTCGCCGCGCGCAGCACCTGACGTCCGATGCGGCCGAAGCCGTTGATCCCGACACGAATTGCCATCTTTCTCTCTCCCGTGGGTTATTACCACCGGTCGCCAATAGCGGGCGCTCGGCCGAAGGTCACAAAACTGAGAATGCGTGCTCCACCGTCATGCAGCTCGGCGGCGCACGCGTTGAGGGTCGCCGCCGTGGTCACGACATCGTCCACAAGGACGAGATGTAATCCGCGGAGCGAGGCGCGATCCGCTGACGTACGGAACGCGCCCGAAACGTTGCGCTGACGCTCCCCTGGTGTCAACCGCGTTTGCGTCTCGGTTGCACGACTGCGCGCGAGAAGATCCGTCCTCATGGGAACTCCCCAAAGTAGCGCAAGGTTCCGGGCCAGCTCGGCACTCTGGTTGTAGCCACGCTCGCGTTCGCGTGACCGTGCAAGCGGCACAGGAACCAACGCGGCTCGCTCACGCTCGACATCGGGAGGAAATCGCAGCGCCGCCATGCGCCTTGCCATTGCCGGGGCGATCCCCGGCCAGCCTTGATACTTGAGAGCATGGACAATCCGTTCTGCCTGCCCGCCCGGAAGCGAGTACGCGGAGCGGACGGCTCGCACGTATGGTGGCAAAAGTTCACACCACGGACACGGCACCGCTCGACGCGTGGCATCAAATGGATGGCCGCACCGGTCGCATCGTGGCCGAGGAAGTTCCTGTGCGCGAAGCCAACACGCGCCACAGACGAGGTCGGGCTCACGCTCTGAACGAGCCGCTCCACAAATCGCGCACGCGGGTGGAAGAAGCAAGTCCAGAAGCGCGCGCGCCATTTGTCGTCCGGCGCGACTCACGGCATTGCTTTCCACATCACATTCCGGTCGGGCTGGACTCCAAACCACATCTGAAATGCAATCGCACCTTGCTCGATCAGCATTCCTTCACCGTCGCTCGCGCGATGCCCTGCCTTTCGCGCCGCGGTCACCCACGCGGTTTCGCCTCGTGCGTACGCGAGATCGAATACCGCGCACCCTTCAGGGAGACGCTCGATCGCCACCGGAAACTCCTCACCAGCATGGAGTCCGAGCGGAGTGCAGTTCACAACGAGCGTTGCATCGGCAAGCGCCTGTTCGACGGATTGTACCGCGAGCGCGAGCGGCGTAAACCGGTCTGCAAGAAGTTGGGCGCGCTGCATGTTCCGATTGTACACGCGGACAGCGGCAACGCGGCATCGTTCTGCCGCACAGAGTACCGCCGCAGCGCTGCCACCAGCTCCGATCATCGCCACGCGCGCCGACTCGAGCGAAGACCCGAGCAACGCGCGCATGATGGCCTCTGCGCCGCCCACGTCGCTGTTGTCACCCACCAGCAGCCCATCTTCGTGCCAGAATACATTCACGGCGCCTACGCGGTGCGCGAGCGGCATGAGCCGAGCACAGCGGGCGGCAACACGTTCCTTGTGCGGGATGGTGACGTTCCCTGCCGCGCGTTCAGACGCGAGCGACGCAAGAGTGCTGTCGAGCGCATCGGGATGCACGTCCATCAGCTCATAGGTGAGCGGTATGCCGGCCGCTTTGAGCGCGGCATTCTGAAACACGGGCGAGATGGAATGCGAAACCGGGTGACCAAGCAAAACCAGTCGCGCCGGAGAATCCATCACGAGGCGCCTGGTACTCGCTCGGCCGCGAGTCGGTCGAAAACACGGCGGATCTCACCTTCCAACTCATCGAACGTCGCGCGATAGACGTCAAGATCACCGCCCATTGGATCGTTGATCGGACGACCAGTACTGCCAGCCGTCGGATACGCCGATAGCAAGTAGCTCTTGCCACTCCCACCGAGTGCTTCGACGCGCTCGAGGTGGTGGGGACCCATCGTGAAGATGAGATCACTGCTCTCCACAAGCGCGCGCGAGAGTTGCTGCGAGCGATGCCCGGTTAGATCGAGGTGTCGCTCGAGGCCGACGAGCAACGCGCCATCGGATGCTGCCGCGCCGTCCCACGAGCTTGTCCCAGCGCTCGCGATATCGACGTCGATCAACCCGCGCTCGATGGCAATTTTGCGCGCAATGGCCTCGGCCATCGGGCTGCGACAGGTATTGCCGGTGCAGACGAAGAGCAGCTTCATACGCTCAGGCATCTCCGATGAGTCTCGGCGCCGTCTCGCGCAGAAGAGTCGCCGAGATAGCGCCAGGACGAATGACGCGCGGAGCGCGTCCAGTACAATCCACGACGGTGGAGGGTGGTGACGGCTGGAGCGTTCCACCGTCGAGC
>JBDTXZ010000571.1:0-3396 GCA_040005935.1 bacterium
CGACGATGATGTCGGCGAGCATGGGGCTGTGCAGCGGGAAGATGCGCTCGACGCCAACACCGTTGGAAATCTTGCGAACCGTGAAGGTCTGGCTCACTCCCACTCCCCGGCGGGCGATGCACACTCCCTCGAAGGCCTGGATGCGCTCCTTTTCCCCTTCCTTCACACGGACGTTGACGCGAACGGTATCACCGGCGCGGAACGCTGGGAGATCGCGGAGCCACTCTTTCTGGGTTTCGATGAAGACATGCATGGGACGACAGGTTCGGGGCTTAACTGGAATAGACTTGGGAACTTAGCGGGGGCGCGGCGTGGAGTCTACCCCCACGAATTACGGTGAACGGTGAACGGTGAACGGTGAACGGTCAGCCGAGCCAGTACAGCAGTCGATGCTCCCTTTCAGTGACCGTCAGTGCTCCTCCGCCCGTCCGAACAGCAGCTCGACATCGGGCCGGTGCTCGGCGGGAGCGATCACGTACACATAGTCCCCAGGCTCAATGCGCGTTGCGCCGGACGGCGCGATGAGCGCGCCGGCCCGCTCGAGCATGCTCACCGCAGCGCCTTGCGGGAACGGAATTTCAGATATCAGCGCGCCCGTTACGGCGAGTTGTGGCGAGATGAAGTACGCCCGCAGTTCGTCGCCACGAGGAGCGCGCGCGTCGATCTCGATCATCGCCTTGGGCGGTGGCGGCGCCGCAGACTCGACCCGCAGGAGTCTCGTGACCCAGGGAACCGTTGCACCCGGGACAATCGCACCCACCACCACGATGAAGAACACCACGTCGAACAACTGGCGCGCACCTTCGACGTTCGCCATGACGGGAATGGTCGCCAGGACGATTGGGACCGCACCACGCAGCCCGACCCATCCGACGTACGCCGATTCGCGCCACCGGTAACGAAAGGGAGCAAGACACACGGCTGTCACGAGCGGTCTCGCGACGAATGCCAGAAACAACGCGAGCGCGAGCCCCACAGACGCGACTTGCCACACACGCGAGGGATACACCAGAAGCCCGAGCAGCAAAAACATCAGTACCTGGCTCAGCCACCCGAGCGCGTCGTGCACACGACGAATACCGACGGCGTGTGGCAGCGTTCCACTGCCGAGCATCACTCCGGTGACGTACACCGCCAGAAAGCCGCTCCCGTGCAGGAGGGTCGTGACGCCGAACGACAGGCACGCGATGGCGAGCGTGAACGCGGGATACAAACCAGCGGCCGGGAGCCGGATGCGCAGGATCAGCCATTTGCCCGCGTATGCGATTGCCACACCGGACAGCACGCCAACCGCCATCTCGAGTACGACTGCACGCGCGACAACGAGCGGTTCCGCCGTGTGGCCGCTCACGAGTGCCGCCGTGAGGGCGGTCGTGAGAATCACCGCCATCGGATCGTTCAGTCCGGACTCGACTTCGAGCGTGAGTCCAACGCGTTGACGAAGCCGCGTTCCGGTGGCAGTGAGCACCGAAAAAACAGCAGCGGCATCCGTGGACGACACAATCGCGCCGAGCAACATTGCCACAGGCCATGCAACGCCGATGGCATGGGCGGCCACTGCCACAAGGCCCGCCGTTCCCGCCACGCCGACGGTCGCCAGGACCGCAGACGGAAACAGGACCGACCGCACGGCGCTGAACGACGTGTTCAGTCCACCGTCGAAGAGGATGAGCACCAGCGCTGTGGTGCCCAACCGAAACGTGAAGTCGTAGTCGTCGAACCGGATGTGGCCGATTCCCTCTCTGCCCGCAAGCACTCCCACGAGGAGAAACAGCAATGCCACGGGCAACCCGAGCCTCGCCGACGCCCGACTCAGCCCAACGCTCGCGATGAGCAACGTGCCGAACGCAGTCAGCATGACCGCCGTGGCCACCGGCTCGGTGCCAATCATTTCTTGTCAGGTGTCTCGTACTGCGTTCGGCTAGGGCCCCTTACTGCCCCGCTGCATAGTTGCAAGTGCAGGTCCTTCGCTGCGGTCACGACGACAATTTGCTCCGCTCGTCCGTCAACCGGTCGGCTTCGCGCTGTCGCCACTCAGCGATCTTCTTATGATCGCCGCTGAGCAGCACCTCTGGCACCATATGGCCGCGGAAATCTGGTGGTCGCGTATAACTGGGCGCCGAGAGACCGCGATCCCAGAAGGAGTCGCCGTACGCGCTTTCCGGGTCGCTCATCGCTCCGGGAAGCAGTCGCACTGTTGCGTCAATGATGGCCGCAGCCGCCGGCTCGCCGCCGCTCAACACAAAGTCGCCAAGCGAGAGTTCTTCGGTCGCAAGATGATCGGCCACGCGCTGATCGACGTCCTTGTAATGACCGCAGAGAATCGTGAGCTGCTCGCCTGCGGCAAAGCGCACCGCGTCGGTTTGCGTAAAGCGATGCCCGCGCGCGCTCATGAGTACAATCGGTGATGTTGCACCGAGCGCCTCAACGGCCTCGAAAAACGGAGCGGGCTTCATGACCATTCCCGGTCCACCGCCGTACGGCGTGTCGTCAACGGTACGATGGCGATCGTGGGTGTAGTCGCGAAGGTCGACGACATTGAACGTCACCGCACCGGCTGCCGCCGCGCGCGATGGAATACTCAATCCCAACGGCGCAGTGAAGAAGTCGGGGAAGATGGTGACGACGTTGATGATCACTCGAGCAGTCCCTCAGGCGGCGTCACCACAATGACGCGCTGCTCCTTGTCCACGGATGCGATGGTCTGGTCGTCGTACAGCAGGAGGACGGTCTCGCCATCGCGTGGTTCGGCAAGGCGGACATCGAGCGCGAGGCCCTGCGGAAGGTCGTACAGTTCCTCGACTGTGCCGACCGTCGATCCCTCTGCGAGGTCCACTCGCATGCCGATGAGATCATGGAGATACACCTCATCGTCCGCTGGCGGTGGCACTTCGTCGGCGGGGAGCAGCAGGTAGCGTCCGCGCCAGAGCTCTGCGGCGTTCCGCTCCGGCACTTCGTCGAAGCCGACGAGGATGCCTTCGTTGAATTGGCGCACGGAGCGGATATGAAGCTCCTGGCGCGCAGGGCTGATGTCGCCGGAGGCCGTCCCCGCGAAAAGACGGTGGCCGGACGCGAAGACCGCGTCCGGCGCATCGGTAATGACTTCGACGACGACTTCGCCGCGGATGCCGTGGGCTTTGCGGACACGCCCGACGATAATGAAAGAGGGAGTGGTCATGGCGAAAGTGTCTTCCTGAGCACAGAGAAGGACCTGCTTTTCAATGAGAGAAGCAGGTCCTTCGCGAAGCCCTGGAGGACGGCCTCTTACGCTTCTTCTGGCTTCTCGGCGACCGGAACCGCGGCGGCCTGGAGCTTGGAGGCGAGGCGCGTTTCGTGGCGCTGCTTCAGGAGACCAGCCTTGCGGAGCAGCGAGCGCACGGTATCCGTGGGCTGCGC
>JBDTXZ010000572.1:0-3395 GCA_040005935.1 bacterium
GCCGTATCGCGTCCGTTAAATGTCATCCCGCACGAACGAAGTGAGTGTCGGGGGCTACCCTGACCGCCGCTGGATCGAGCCGAGGCGCGGGGATAGTAGATCCCGACACGCGCTCGCGCGTGCGGGATGACAGGGTGCCTCAGGACAACAGCCCATGCGGGATGACAGAGGTGCCTCAGGACGACAGTGCGCGCACCGCGTCGAACGGCTTTGCCTTGTTCGACTTTGCAGCAGCAATGATCGCCTTGATCGTCTGCGAAAGATTTCCGCCATTCCGTGTCAGCACGGCGTCGAACGCGTCGAGGTCGGTGAGGTAGACCCGACGCGACATCAAGACGGCGTTGTCCAGGCGAACGCGCTCGATGGCCCGAGGACTGATCGTGCGGAGCTGCGGTGCGATGTCGTGAAGCAGGTGCTGGCGTGCTTCCGAATACAACGAATCGCGGACCGCGATGCGCTCAGCCACATGGGTGGGTTCGTCGCCCGGATGAGCATTGAACGCAGAGTCCACGCGACCGTAGAGCTCCGCCCAGAAGCGCGCCATCACGCGGTCGTCCTTCCACCGCGCAATGACTTCATCCGCCGCGGCATTCTGTCCGCGAGCGCGATAAAAACGCTCAGCACCGCGTGAGCCGACGAAGTTCGCAAAGCTTTCGTTGAAGACTGCGCCGCCCGGCGCGTAAAACGTGTTGTGTGTAAGCTCGTGGATCACGGTGTTCACGAGCGTCAAGGAGTCGGCGTGCAGCGTCGACGGAAGGAGCGGATCGTTGAACCAGCCGAGCGTACTGAATGCCGATGCGGCGCCGAGGCGTGCGTCGAATCCCCGTGCGGTCAGTGCACGCTCCTGACGTCGCGCTTCGTTGAAGTCGAAGTAGCCCTTATACGGCACGCGACCCACAACAGGAAACCACCAGGTATACGACTTCAGGCGGTCGCGATAGGCGCCCGACAGAACGAGCACGAGTGTATCGCGATCGAGGGCGCTGTAGGTGGTGAAGCTTTCCCCGGTCTCGAGGTCGAGTGAATCATGCGCGTACGCGCGGGCCGCGAGGACCAAGTCGAGCTTGGACCGAAGCGGCGCCGGTGTCGCGGCGTTGGCAGCCAATAGCGCGATGGGCTGACGGCGCGCGAGGATCTTCGCTTCCTCCCAACCAGCGCGGAGGAGATAGCGGCCGGTTGGAAAGAGTACGAGGCAGGCGATGATGACCAACACGAGAGCGGCCAGCGCGCGCAGTGCTGGCCGTATCCATCTAAGTCGTTTATTTGCAGTCACTTCCACTCATAGTTCCACCGTGCGCCGGCTTTGACGCGGGGGGTCGCGGTCGCTATCCTTTCCAAGATGTCCTTCGTTCACCTCCACTGCCACTCCGAGTACTCCCTACTCGACGGCGCCAACCGCATCGATGACCTGATTGCGCGGGCACTCGAGTTCGAGCAGCCGGCATTGGCCATCACGGATCATGGAAATCTCCACGCCGCGTGGGAATTCCAGGAGAAGGCGAAGAAGGTCGGACTGAAGCCAATCATCGGGATGGAGGCGTACGTCGCCCCCGGTGACAGACGGACACGCGGCCGTCCTGCTCCCGGAGTGAAGCCCTATTACCACCTGGTGCTCCTCGCGCGCGACATGCAGGGCTACAAGAACCTGGTGAAGCTGTCATCGCTGGCATACACCGAAGGCTTCTATTCAAAGCCGCGCGTAGACCGCGAGCTCCTCGCCAAGTACAGCGAGGGGCTGATCGTGAGCTCGGCATGCCTGGCCGGCGAGATTGCGTCGAATTTCGAGAAGGGCGACGAGGCGGGCGCGCGCGAGGCCGCCGAGTGGTACGGCAATGTGTTCAAGGACCGGTATTATCTGGAGGTTCAGGCGCACGATTCGGAGGGGCAGTCGAAGCTCAATGAGCGGATTTTTCAACTTGGGTCCGAGCTGAACCTGCCCGTCATTGCCACGAACGACACGCATTTCCTGCGGGCGGACGATCACGACGCGCACGACGTGCTGCTGTGCATCGGCTTGGGCAAGGACTACAGCGACACCAACCGGATGCACTACGACCGGGGGCTGTACTTCAAGAATGGCCCCGAGATGGCGGCGCGGTTTCCGGACCGGAAAGACGTGCTGGAGAACACGATCAAGATCGCGGACGAAGCTGGGTTCGCGTTCGAGAAGAAATATTACGTGCCCTCGTTTCCGCTGCCTGCGGGCGTGGAAACCGAGAATGAGTTGCTCGTACGACTCGCAACCGAAGGCGCCAAGGCTCGATATGGCGCTGCGCTGTCCGCTGAGGTGCAGGAGCGGCTCGACTACGAACTTGGCGTGATCACGAAGACGGGGTACGCAGGTTACTTCCTCATCGTCTACGACTTCATCAAGGCGGCGCGCGATCTCGATATTCCCGTCGGTCCGGGTCGAGGGTCGGCCGCAGGCTCGATCGTGGCGTATGCGCTGAAGATCACGGATGTGTGCCCGCTCAAGTATGACTTGCTGTTCGAGCGCTTCCTGAATCCGGAGCGCGTCTCGATGCCTGATATCGACGTCGACTTCTGCTTTGAGCGGCGCGGCGAGGTGATCGAGTACGTGCGACAGAAGTACGGCAAGGAATCGGTGGGACAGATCGTGACGTTCGGGACAATGAAGTCTCGCGCGGCCATCAAGGACGTCGGGAGAACGCTGGGCTTTACGCCGGCGGAAACTGATGCGCTCGCGAAGCTGATTCCGAACGGGCCGGCGTATTCGCTGATGGTGAAGGACGCTATTCGTGACGTGCCGGAGATCAAGAAGCTGTACGGCAGCGACGGTCGATATACGCGGTTGCTCGACTACGCGATTTCGCTTGAAGGCTTGTCGCGACACACGGGCGTGCACGCAGCCGGGGTCGTCATCGCCCCGGGTCCGCTCGACGACTACGTGCCGATCCTGACGGTGAACAGCAAGGGCGCTGGCGCCGGCACGGACGAGACAGTGATCGTGACGCAGTACGACATGAACTGCCTCGAGCATGCGGGCATGCTCAAGATGGACTTCCTGGGGCTCACGACGCTCACGGTGATTCGTGATGCGCTGGACAACATCCAGCATCGGACGGGTGTGCGTCCCGACCTCGATGCGGTGGACATGGAGGATCCCGCCGTCTACCGCATGCTGCGCGCGGGACGGACCACGGGCGTGTTCCAGTTCGAGTCTGCGCTCGCGACGGACATGTTGCGGTCAATGCGCTGCGATCGCTTCGACGATCTCGTGGCGAGCAACGCGCTGATGCGTCCAGGCCCGCTGGATGCGGGCATGCACAAGGTGTATCAGCGGCGGAAGCGCGGCGAAGAGCCGGTGTCGTATGCGCTCCCGGAGCTGGAGCCGATTCTCGAGCCGACGTACGGCGTCATCACCTATCAGGAGC
>JBDTXZ010000573.1:0-3390 GCA_040005935.1 bacterium
TGTTGTCGGCGGAGATCATCATGCGGACGTTCAGGCTGTCGAGCGATGCGCCGAGGCGCGCCAATGCGTCGCTGGTGCCGAGTAGACCCTGTGGGTGTCCGTGAAAATCGATTGCCGGGTACTTCGCCGTCTTCACCATGTGGGTCGGTGTGACGAGCGTTGAGCGCGGTCGATAATCCACAATGCTTGGCGCCGGCGACTCGGGCGCCATGCAGGTGCGCGGGCGGATTTCCGTAGTGCCGGGCGGGCAAGTTTCCCCAGCGGAAATGGGTGTTCCGCGGCCGCCGCGCTGTGCGATCGCACCTTGACTGACGAGGAGAAGTGCGACACTGGCGACAACGAACAGCTTGCGCATGACGGCCCCTTGGACGTGAGAGGGCAATTTGCCATGCGGGCTGCGGGTGGGGAACCCATCCCACGACCAAAGAAGCGGCAGCGGGGAGCAGGGGAAAGCGAATCGAGTGGCATCGGCGCAGGTCGGGGGCGCCGTAGATTCGTGCGAACTAGCTAGGCAGTAATCCGCGTGCATTCGCCAAATCCGCGTAAATCCGCGTTGGTGATGTTCAACGCCCTTTCGACGCCCCCTGAATGCGTTGGGGATGCCTTTGAACGGACTTAACGCGGATTTACGCGGATTTGGCGGATCGACGCGGATCCTCGGCAACCGTCCATCGATCGCCGGGCCTCCGTGTACAGGCGAACGATCGCATGCCCGAGAGACCCTCGGTGGCCCATAAGCTCATGTCGCAGGAAGCCACACGCTTGGTCCCCACGATATCTGGTATCGCTTCTACTTGCCACAAAGCCATGCGCCAACGCCGGATCCAATGGCAGACCCGCCGAGGTATCCGTAGACCGCGCCAGCGTTCGGGCCCCCTGAGCGTCCCACCATTGTGCCGACGAGTGCGCCAACTGTGCCACCCACTGCGCCAGAGGCGAGTCGCTTTCCGAAGCTACAGCTGCTGCCGAGGCTCGGTGCCGATGAAAGGAGGGCGCTCATCGCGAGCGAGCCGATAGCGCCGCCGAGAACCGCGTTCGCGTACACGGGGCCATCGCAGTGACAGTCGCGATGCGGAAACGTGATCCCCGTGGTCACGCCGGCCGCAAGGCCGACGAACGATCCGGCAACCCCAAGTGCAACGCGAGCCGGAAGCCGTAGAAAGCGCACGGGACTCGCGCCGGCCTCAGTCGTGTGCTCGACTTGCAGCGACTTGTTAGTTGGCCGCGCAATTTCACTCGTGACGATAGCGACAGGTGCGAGAACCTGGGCGTTTGCGGATGAGGCGACCGCTGTGAGAATGCAGAGTGCGTAGACGCAGAATACCACAGGCGTGCGTGGCGGCGTAATCATGAGGGCCTCCGTAACGGCGAGATGTACCGCATTGGCCTTCTCTCGCTGACTAACGCGCAGAACCACGAAGAACTGGCTCAGCACATTGTCGGTGTGTCCCTCGACGTCTTGCCTCAAGTCGTTCAAGAAGCGACATATTGGCCCGTGACCAGCCTCCCTCCCGAAATACCGGCAGCCGAACTGCAGTCCATTCGCCGCGCCCTTGGCGACCGCTATGCCATCGAGCGCGAGCTCGGCCGCGGCGGCATGGGCACCGTCTACCTTGCGCGCGACATCAAGCTCGACCGACCGGTAGCGCTCAAGGTTCTCCCCGCAGAATTCGCGTCGCAGGTTGCTCTTCGCGATCGATTTCTCCGCGAAACACGAACGGCCGCGAGCTTTTCGCATCCGAACATCGTCCCGGTGTACGCGGTGGAAGAGGCGGACGATCTTCTCGCCTACGCGATGGGATTCGTGGAAGGAGAAACGATGGCCGAGCGTGTGGCGCGAATGGGTCCGCTGCCGGTTCGGGAGATCGTCCGCATGCTCCAGGACGTCGGGTACGCGCTCGCGTATGCGCATGGCCGCGGCGTGGTGCATCGCGACATCAAGCCGGACAACATCATGATCGAGCGCGCGACAGGGCGTGCGCTAGTCATGGACTTCGGCATCTCGCGCTCGATGTCGCACGTCGTGCCGGCCGCCTCGCTCACGCGCGTTGGTGAAGTCGTGGGCACGCCAGAGTACATGAGCCCCGAGCAGGCGTCGGGCGACGTCGTCGACGGACGAAGCGATCTGTATTCGCTTGGGCTCACCGCGCATTTCGCTGCGTCGGGGCAGACCGCGGTGACCGGGGAATCCACGCAGAAGATTCTCGTCAAGCAACTCACGCAGGCGGTGTTGCCGGTCGCTGCGTCGCGTTCGGATCTGCCTCCCGCGCTTGCCGCCGCGATCGACCGGTGTGTGCTGAAGGATCCCGTTGAACGCTTCGCGACAGCCGAAGCGCTTGTTGACGCGATTGACGCTGCGCAGTTGTCGGAGCCAGACATCCCGGTCCCGATTCGTCTCTTCGCGGAAGAAGTGAGCACGCTCTCGGTGGTAACGATGGGCATTGTGCTCTTCAGTTGGCTCTTCATGCGCTCGTCGCAGATGTCGGTTGCCGACACGCTCCTTCCGGTGGTGATGTTGGGGGCCGTCTTGCTCACACGGACGCTGACGACGGTGAGCGAGGCGCGTCGGCTGGCCGTCGCGGGCTTTGCACCTGACGACGTGATGCGCGGCTTCGCTCGAGTGCTCGCCGAGCGTTCGGAGCGTCGCAAGGAATTGCGTGCGGACGCCGACACACGTCGTCGACGGCGGAACACCTTGCGCTGGGGCGTTGCGCTGTTGGTGATATCGATCGTGATGATCGCCGGCTTTTTGAGCTTACGCGTGTCGCAGGGCAACGGCCAGCATTACACGCCAATGTCCGGCATCGTGCTGATCTTCTCGGCAACATCGTTGCTTGGCACGAGCATCGTGTTGCTGATGAAGAGCCCATTCCGCATTCCTCCGGGCGAGCGAATCTTTCGACTGGTGTGGATGGGTCCAGTCGGACGCGCGTTCGTGCGGTTCGGAGCGCGGGGTGTAAAGGTGCGCTCATTGTCAGGAGTGCCGCAGCCAAGGGCTCGCGTAGCACCGGTTCCCGCTCCCTTGCCGCTGAAGTTCGGTGGTGATGCGACAGCAGATAAGCTGCGCGCGATCGAGCTGAGAGTGACGGAGCTCGAGCGTTGGCGGGCGGATGGCAGAGGGGCGAAGGCCGAGTAGCGAGCTTATAGTTTGTCGTCCTGAGCGCAGCGAAGGACCTGCACGTGCAAGCGCAACAACACGTGCAGGTCCTTCGCTGCGCTCAGGACGACAACAATGCGCTCACTACTTTAAACCATCGATCCACCCACGACTCATCGTCGCGATGTCCTCGAGCACCGCAGCGTCAGTCGTTCCCGATGCCTTGGTCACGTGAAAGCTGTGGTCCGCCCCTTCGACCCAACGCATGTCCCAAGGTGCCTTCACCGTCGTGA
>JBDTXZ010000574.1:0-3384 GCA_040005935.1 bacterium
AGAGATTCGCCTAAGAGACGGCACTTGACTAACGGTGCCACAACGTCGAAGGACCTGCGCCGATGGGGGTGCAGATCCTTCGACTCGCTCCGCTCGCTCAGGATGACAAGGCTCGGTGCGTTCGTTCAGGATGACAGTGCTTTACGGAATCGCCGCGCACCCCGCCACCTTCTCACACTGCGGATCGATCGGCGCAAGCTTCAACCGCAAAAGCTCCTTGTTCACCGCAACAAGATCCGTCTTGTACACCTTCGCGAGTTGATCCGTATACCCCTTCAACTCAGTCGCCAATATCCCGAAAATTTCCGGCATACTATTGATCGGCGCACCATCACCACGCTCGGCCATCGACATCAGGTTCGCCAAGCGGTTATTGACCTTGATCGGGAAGTTGAGCGGATCCTGGCCACTCTGGTTACGCACCTGATACACGTTCTCTTCGACGGCTGAGACGTTTGTCTTGAGTGTTCCACCCACGGCCTTGAGCGTTGCGTCGTCGGACTTCTTGAAGCGATCCTCGAGTTGCGTCTTCACTCGACGAATGCCGATGACCGACTCGTTCGCCTCATTCGCCTTGTCGCGCACACGCTTGGAGAACGCATACTGCGCACGCATGTCGGCGTCGGTGACGTCGGTGATTCGGGGATTGCGCGCGACCATCGCGGGCACGGTGATCGACTTGCCGTCGGCGGTGAGACGCACGGTGTAACGGCCCGGCGGCACGACAGGACCATTCGTGCCCGCCCCCCATAGGATCATCCCGGGGAACGTTGCGATGCCCTTCGTGCGGAGATCCCACGTGAGGTGATTCACGCCGGCGGTCTTGGGCAGGTACGGCCCTGCCCCGCCACGACGCCCACCACCACCCGCCGCGGCCGCAGCAGCGCGCGATGCCGAGTCGGGATGCGTTGTGTCGGGCTCGAATGAACGGAGCACGACGCCGGTAGAATCGAGAATCTCGAGCTTTGCCGTCGTCGGTGCCTTCTTCAGCGACCATGTGAGGACAAGCCCCGATCCCGATCGCACAGCCACAGCCGGATGGTACAGATGCGCATCTGCCGCGAGAATCTCCGGCGTCGCCTGACGCAGGGGCGCAATGTTGTCGAGCACCCAGAAGCCACGGCCATGCGTGGCAATGACGAGCTCATTGCCCTCGACAATGAGATCCGACACCGGGACGTCGGGCATGTTGAGCATGAGCGTTTGCCACGACGTGCCATCGTCCTGCGAGATGTAAACGCCATGCTGTGTTGCTGCGTAAAGCTGGCCTTTACGCGTAGGATCCTCACGCACCGCATGCACATACGCGTCAGCGCGAATGCCCGATACAATTTTCGTCCACGTGCGACCGTAGTCCGCCGTCTTGAAGATGTACGGCGCCACGTCGTTCAGCAGCGGCTTGCGCACCGACACATACGCCGCGCCATCATTGAACGCCGACGCATCGATCTGGCTCACTCGGCCAAAGTCGGGCATGTCCTTCGGCGTCACATTCGCCCAACTCCTGCCGCCGTCGCGTGTGACGTGAACAAGACCATCATCTGAGCCAGTCCAGATAGTGTTGACGGTTTTCTTGCTCGGCCCAACCGAGAAGATGACGCCGTACACCTCCGGGCCGTTCATGTCGCCCGTAATCGGGCCACCTGAGTGACCCTGCGTCTTGGGATCGTGACGCGTAAGGTCGCCGCTGAGTACAGTCCACGAACGACCACCGTTCGTCGTGCGCCACAGGCGCTGCGAAGACACGTAGAGCGTCCTGGAATCCACCGGCGAGAAGATAATCGGGTACGTCCACTGCCAGCGTTCCTTGATATCCTTGCTCGGCTCACCCGAATAGAACCACGGATAGGGATTCACCTCGCGGTGTATTTCCGTGCGCCGGTTGTACTTGTCGAGGTAGCCACCGTTGTTCGTCCCCGCGTAAAACAGGTCGGGCTCCAGAGGATCCGGGCCGATGTAACCGGGCTCACCACCGCCGGCCTGATACGACTCGGCCATACCGCCAAGCGTGATGTCACTAACGCCAAGAGCGGAAGCGACTTGCGCGCTGTCTCCGCCAGCTCCTGCACCGCGTCCGCGCCCGCCGCGCCCGCCACGACCGCCAGCACCTTGGGCGGCGTCGAATGCGCCGATGTTCCAGTTGAACGGAGTGCAGAGTGTGGAGTTGTCCTGCTGCGATCCACACACGTGATACGGAATGTGCTTCGTCGTCGCGACGTGGTAGAACTGTTCGGTTGGGAAATCCTGCGCCGTCCAGCGGCCGCCTGTGTTCGTTGACACGGCGCCGCCGCCGTCATTGCCCACAACGAGATGCGTGGCGTCGTCAGGATCGACCCAGAGATCGTGCATGTCGCCATGCGTACCGTTGCCGATGTTGGTCGTTGTCTTGCCACCGTCCGTCGAGCGGAACATGGACGTGTTCTGCATGTAGACGACGTCCTGATTCTTCGTGTCGGCGTGGACGTGCGTGTAGTAGAAGGCGCGCTGGCGGATGTCGCGACTGCCGTTGACGAGCGCCCATGTTGAGCCGGCGTCGTCGCTCTTGAAGAGGCCACCGCTATCGTTCTCGACGAGCGCGTACACACGATTCGAGTTTGCGGCAGACACCGCGACGCCGATGCGGCCGACGAGCCCTTTTTGCGGAAGGCCCGTGTTGCGCGTGATCTCCTTCCAGGTGTCGCCGCCGTCGGTGCTCTTGAACAAACCGCTGCCCGGACCGCCGCTCGACATCGTGTATTCGTTGCGGAAGGCTTCCCACATCGCGGCGTACATGACGTTCGGATTCGCATGATCGATGCTGATGTCGATCGCGGCCGTCTTGTCGTCGCGGTACAGCACCTTACGCCACGTCTTGCCCCCATCGGTACTCTTGAAGACGCCCCGCTCCGCATTGGGCACTGAGTACTTGCCGAACGACGCGACGAAGATGATGTCGGGATTCGTCGGGTGGATCCGAATTTTAGAGATGCCGTCGGATTCGTTGAAGCCGATGTGCGTCCACGTCTTTCCGGCATCGGTGGATTTGTACACGCCGTCGCCTGCCATGATGTTGCCGCGAATGCAGGTCTCGCCCATGCCGATGACGACGACGTCTGGATTGGACTCGCTCACCGCAACCGCGCCGACGCTGGCACTCTTCACCTGCCCGTCCGTGACGGAGGCCCAGTTTTCGCCGCCGTCGGTGGTTTTCCAGAGCCCACCGCCCGTCGCGCCGAAATAGGCTTCCTTCGGACGGCCCTTCACGCCCGATGCAGCAATGGAGCGGCCACCGCGGTCGGGTCCAATGTTGCGCCACTTATACGAAGCAAGGAGCGCGGAGTCGAGAGTCGGCGGGGTAACAGTCGATTCGGTCCGTGAGCGCTTTGCGACGGAGTCGGCGCTCGA
>JBDTXZ010000575.1:0-3384 GCA_040005935.1 bacterium
GCGATCTTGCCGTCACGAAGCAGTACGCTGCCATTGCGGATTGTGGGGCCAGCGGCAGTGAGGATCGTGACGTTTCTGATCAGCGTCGGCCGCGACGCAAATGGGCGATACGTGCTGGGAAACGGATCGGCGTTTGGCGTAGAGACACCACCGGGCATTGGTGCCGAATGAGTCGTGTCAGCTGGCGTGGGACGGGCTGTAGTCGTGCCGGGCGCTTGCGACGCGCTCGGGTTGGCAACGGCGATAACGAGTCCAACGGAAAGCGCGAGCGCGGGGTAACGCATCGGGCGGGCGGTCCTTGCGAGGGTGGGGGTGCGAGTACTGCGTGCGCCGGGAAGGTACGAGCGGTTGTGTGTCCGAGCCAGATTGCTTTGGCGGCCTCGACTCGGTGGCCCGTTCTGCTCAGGCCAGCGACAGAAGGCGAACGTCGTCCGTGCAGATACCGTCGACACCACACGCGACGAGGCGCTGAACGTCGATTGCCGCGTTGACTGTCCACGGTATGACACGTCCCTGCATCGAGTGCACCTCATCAACCAGCTCACGCGTCACGATGCCACGATGCGGCCAAAGGTCGAGTGCACCACGGGAGGCCAGCTCGGCAAGGACATTCAGTGGCGCCGTTTCATAGAGGAGTCCGAGCCGATAGCGAGATTTTCCCCGATAAAGACGCTGAATGAGCGCGTGGTCGAAACTATGGATAGCGCACCGTCCGTCGTATCGGTCCAGCTCGTCCGACACGAGACGTTCAATACCCTCTCCTTTGATCTCGACGAAGAGCTCAGCGTGGCCATTCACCAAATCGCACACATTTCGTAGCGTGGGCATTTGCGCACCTTCGTACGACTCACCACGAATCGAGTGGTGACTCAGCTCGCTAATGGTTGCGCCGCCCGCCAGCATGGGGTCGTGATGGACGACGACGACCCCATCCGCAGTGGCATGCACATCGAGCTCGATTCCGTCGGCCCCAGCATCGAGCGCCAGGGCGAAGCTCGCCAAGGTGTTTTCCCGCGCCATATTCGGCATGCCGCGATGCGCAATCCGGAGTGGCCCTCGCAGGGGAAATACCATTGACAGGGCGGGGACGGGGAATGGATGAAAGTATATGTTACTCGGCGGGATGACCACCAACCGCCTGCCCTTAACGACGCCCGATATCGAACGTCCAACGTGCCGGATCGCATGACAGACGACGCCGAGGATGCCGATGAACGAACAGACCTCGACCTCATCACGCGATGGAAGGGCGGGGACCAGCGTGCCGCGACAATGCTTGTCGAGAGGCACGCCGGGGCTGTAGCGCGATTTGCGGCAAGCGTTGGCGCGCGTGGGGATGTGCAGGACGTTGTACAGGATACGTTCGTTCGGGCATTCGGGTCGCTGGACAGCTTTCGTGGCGATAGTTCGCTGCGGACGTGGCTCTTCACGATCGCACGGCGACTACTCCTGGACCTGAGACGTTCTCAACGGCGACGAGGAGAGCAGGTGGAAGTTCAGGACGACGATGCGGTCACGGAATACGATTCGCTCGACGCCGTTGTTGCCGAGGAGACTCGCAAGCGAATGCACGATGCCGTCAGCCGCCTGTCGAAGACGCAAAAGGAGGTGTTCCTCCTGAGGGTGAACGAAGGATTGTCGTACAAGGAAATTGCCGACGTGGCCAGTACGACTGAAGGAGCCGCGCGCGTGCACTACCACAACGCAATGCGCGCTATCAAGGAGTTTCTCGATGACTGATTGCCCGAACGCCGACGTTCGAGACCTATTGCCAGACCTGGTGCATGGACGCCTTGATGCCGAGTCGCGCGCATTGGTCGAGACGCACGTGGCGGCATGCGCCGATTGCAAAGCGGAAGTCGCGCTGTTGCGCGACCTGCGCGCGTCGCTTCGCCGCTCTCCACGAGTGGACACCGCGGCGATAGCGGCCGCGGTGCCTGCCTATCGCGCGCCGTCCCGCCGCGCATGGGTGGGTTGGCGCACCGCAGCCGCAATCACTCTCCTGGTTGCCGGTGGATCATCGGTTGTGGTCATGCGGAGAACCAACAGTGTGCGAGTCGAGCAGACGACAATCGCATCGACTCCGGTTTTGCCATCGCCTGCCGTGAATCCTGTTGACGGGCGCGGACCTCTTGCTCCTGGCGCCAGCGTGTCACGCGCGCCGGAAGCAGCGTCGGCCTCGCCGGCACCGCGCGTCACCGCTTCGACCGCGGTGATTGCGCACGCGCCAGGCGCGGAAGGCCGCGAGCTTGCGATGGGCGGTGGTTCGCTCAACGATCTCAACGATCAGGAACTCACCTCGTTGCTCAAGGATATCGAGGCACTCGATGCTGTCCCATCAGTTGAAGTGGACAACCTGCCACTCGCGCCGATTGCTCCGTCATCTCCGCGCCGAGCAACCCCATGAGCCAGCGATGGTTGTTCGTTGCGGTCTTTGCATTGCCGATGCTGGCCGGTTCACTCGACGCGCAGGGCGGAGTGAGAACTCGATCCGGTGCGCTCCGTGCGCTGCGTCGTGCTGAGAAAGAGCAAATGCAGGAACAGAAACAGGAACTGAAGCAGGAAGAGCAGGGAAAGCTGGCCCCTCGCGCTCCAATGAATCAAAGGAACATGCTGTTGCAGCAGCAGATTCGCCGGAGTTTGTGGAGGGTTGCGAAGCAGCGTATTGGTTTTACCGATGACCAGATGCTTCGCATCGAACGCACGAGCCAGCGCTTCGATCAGCAGCGTCGCGTCCTTGCGCAGACCGAGGTTGCGCAGCGTCGCGCGATGCGTGCGGAAATTCTTTCGGATTCAGCAAACCAGGGCAACATCGCAGCGGCACTCGACCAGCTGCACACCGTGCAGCAGCGTCGTCTGGATTTACAGGAGGATGAGCAAAAGGAGTTCGCATCGTTCATGACGCCGCTGCAGCGAGCCAAGTTCATGGCGTTGCAGGAGCAGGTGCGACGTCGCTTACAGGATCTCACCCGCGCGCGGCCAGATTCCAACAGCGTGAAGTTGCCAGACGCGCCGTAGCGCGGAGTCCACGAGCATCCGCATAACCACGCACAGGGCGCCCACTCGGCGCCCTGTCGTCTTTTTAGACAGTGCCAGATCAAATCTCCGCGGAAGCGACGCTTTGGACGTAATTTTCGACGCCCTTGCGCTACACAATGTGTTGCGCACTCGCATCTTGGCCCCGAAGGCCGGTTCTAACACCATCGACGGCGAGTTTTTTCGGAATTTTTCCTAAGTCATTTAGCAGCAACATCTTGCTGTGTTACACACGGCAGGGGTGTGGCGACCTGATGCGTCGGCGCACGCCTTGCCATTCAGCGCCGCCAGTTGTCCTCTGGTCTCTGTCAGCACCAGGCGACATGATGCGCGGGCGCATGCGTACGG
>JBDTXZ010000576.1:0-3382 GCA_040005935.1 bacterium
CGCGGATCCGGGCACGCATTACGAGGTGATTGTCGTCGACGACGGATCGGTGGATGACTCGTGGGAGCTGTTGCAACGGCTTCAGCTGCAGTATCCGTTTTTACGCGCTGTGCGGCACCGCGCCAAGCGCGGGATCGCCGACGCGCTGCGCACGGGCTACCTGCATTCCACCGGACCCGTGCTCGTTTTCTATCCGGCGGATTTGCAGTTCAAGCCGGAAGACATTCCACGTCTTGTCCAGCCGATTCTCGAGAATCGCGCCGACATGGTGACGGGATTCAAGGAAGGCAAGTACGAGAAAGCGTTCGTCTCGAACATTTACAATCGGTTGAGTCGCGCGCTGTTCAACGTTCCGGTAAAGGATCTCAATTCGGTAAAGGCGTACCGGCGCGAGGTAATGGACGCGCTGCCGGTACGTCCGGATTGGCACCGCTACATGATCGTGATTGCTGCGGCTGAGGGATTCACGGTCACCGAGATTCCGGTGCCGTTGTATCCGCGCAATGCAGGCAAGTCGAAATTCGGGCTGTCGCGCATACCAATCGGCGTGCTCGACATGCTCTCGGTGTGGTTCGACCTGAACTTCGGGAAAAAGCCGCTGCTGCTGTTCGGCATGCTCGGCTTCGCGCTGTTCGTCATCGGCGTTCTCGCTGGCCTGATCGCGTTGCTCGCGCTGGCGGTGCAGGGCGTGGGTTATCGCTGGGTGTGGACACTCATTCAGACCTGCCTGGTGCTCGGCGGGGTGTTGTTCGCTGCCGGCATTCTCGGTGAGCAGATCGCCAATCAGCGCGCGGAAGTGCGAGAGCTGCGCCACCAGCTCGACGAGCTCCGCGCGGCGAACGCGAACGACACGTAGCGGATGAACGTGCTCTTCATGACGCACTCGTTCCCGCGTGACGACGGGGACGCCGCGGGTTCGTTCATCTTGCGGCTCGCCCGCGCGCTGGTGAACGAGGGAGTGAACGTCCGCGTCGTTGCGCCTGGCGCGTCGGGGCTCGATGCGCACGAGTCCATGGGCGGCGTCGAGGTTGAACGGTTTCGGTACGCGCCCCGCCGCTTCGAAACGCTCGCGTACGGCGGCAACATGGCCGAACAGGTGCGTGACAACTGGAGCGCGAAGTTCACGCTCGTCGGATTCCTGGGCGCAGAGTTTCAGGCAGGTATCCACGCGAAACGTGCGTTCCATCCGGCGTTGGTTCATGCCCATTGGTGGTTCCCCAACGGGTTGGCCGCAACGTGGGTCGCGCGCATGTCGGGTCTTCCACTCGTGACGACCCTTCACGGCACCGATGTGCGCATGGCGCGGAACATTTCGGTGTCGCGTCCGGCGTTCCGACACGTCTTGCAACACTCCGCCGCGGTGACTGCCGTGTCACGCTGGCTCGCTCAAGAGACTCAGGCCATCGTCAGCACGCGCCCGCCGATCGTGGCGCCCATGCCGGTGGCGACAGAGTTGTTTGAGCCCGGCGAAAACGTCGTGCGCTCGCGACGGCTGCTGTTCGTCGGCCGTCTCATGCCACAGAAGGGAATCGAATTATTGCTCGAATCACTCTCGCGACTGCCGGCCGATGTTGGCCTCGACGTCGTCGGCGATGGGCCCGATCGCGCAGCGCTTCAGGCGCGGGCATACGAGTTGGGCGTGAGCTCGCGAGTGGTCTTTCACGGCGCCGTAAAGCAGTTCGCACTCACGAGCTTGTATCAGCGCGCGTTGGCTCTCGTCGTCCCGTCTTCGGAAGAAGGGCTGGGACTTGTCGCCGTTGAGGCGCAGTTGTGCGAGACCCCGGTGGTCGCGTTCGATTCCGGCGGGCTGCCCGACGTCGTGCAACACGAGCGCACGGGCCTGCTCGTCAAGGAGCGCACCGCGGTAGCGCTTACGGCAGCCCTCCAGACGATCCTCGACCGCGACGACCTGGGCGCGGCGCTCGGCGGGGCAGGACGGCTCCACGCGTTGGCCACGTTCGCGCCGGAATCCGTCGCGCGACGCTACGCGGACATTTATCGCTCGGTCGTTGGACGCAGCGCGACGTAAGACGCTGCTGCGTGCGGCCGGCTGGATTCTCGCGGCGTACGTGCTCGTCAAGGTGGGCATCAACCTCGCGCATGGGCTGAACGAGCTGGGCGATCAACCGCTCAGGAATGAACCGCGGTGGGGCCTCATTGCGCTCTCAGGGGCGGTGTTCCTGCTCGCGCACTCCGTACTCGTAGAAACCTGGCGTCGCGTATTGTCATGTTGGAATCAGCACTTGCCGTTCCTCAGCGCAGCGCGCGTGTGGAGCGTCTCGAACCTCGGGCGCTACATCCCGGGAAAGGTTTGGCAAATTGGCGCGATGGGCGCGATGGCTCGGGATCTGGATGTATCGCCAATTGCCGCGTCGGGATCCGCACTTCTCGGTACGCTGGTCAACATCACGGCGGGCTTCGTCGTGGCGCTGGTGAGTGGGCGCTCGTTGCTCCTGCAGCGGCTACCGGCGGAGATGCAAACGCTCACGATCGGGGCGGTCGTTGTCGCGTGCGTCGCATTGATGCTCACGCCATTCATCATCCCTCGTCTCGCCCCGGCTATCGGCCGGTTGATCGGGCGGCGGTTGGAGGCAACCCTTCCGGCACGTGCTGTCGTCTATTCACTGATCGGGAACGTGCTCGCGTGGCTCATCTACGGCGCCGCCTTCCATCTCTTCGTCGCCGGAGTGTTAGGCAAGGCGTCTGGCGGGTACTTCGAGTATCTGGCAGCTTACACGAGCTCGTATCTCATCGGTTACATTTTCCTCTTCGCGCCTGCCGGCGTCGGCTTTCGCGAAACGGCCATGCTGGAGTTTCTGCAGCTCGCTGGATTGGCGACGCATCCTGATGCGGCGCTCGTCACGTTGACATCACGGATCTGGTTGACGCTCCTCGAAGTCACGCCAGCCATTCTCTTCTGGGCGCATCATCGGATGCGCCGCCGCTCGCCGACTACCGACCCCTCGGATGTCCCGACCTGATAAATCCAACGCGGCGTCATCAGTACCGGCGCCGCGCTTCGCACTGGGATGGGCCGCGCTCTCGTATGCGTTGGCCACCATGGCGCTCGCGTATCCAGCGCTGAGTGGCCTTTTCCTTGTTAACGCGCGCAGCGACCAGTACATCGCTGGCTTCGCATTTCGTGACTTCGCCGTACAGTCATTGCGCGCCGGGCAGGGAATCCCGCAATGGAATCCGTACATGTTCGGCGGACTGCCATACATCGCGGCCATGCATGGCGACATCTTCTACCCAACGCAGCTCCTGCGTCTCCTGATCGGCACCGACGTCGGCATGACGTGGGGCTTCATCATCCACACCTTTCTTGCCGGGCTGTTCACGTACGGCTTCCTGCGCGCTTGGGGACTAGGATTCTTTCCCT
>JBDTXZ010000577.1:0-3369 GCA_040005935.1 bacterium
CACGGAGTCTGTACGCGCCGGTCGACATTCTCTCTCGTGCCGACGCCGAGGAGATTGCGAAGCGCGCGCTGAAGAATTCGCCGGCGGAAGAGACGCGCGTCAGCATCAACAGCTCGGCGCGCGCCGACACCCGGTTCGCGCTCAATCAGGTGACGACAAGCGGTGAGAATCGCGACACGTCCGTCACCATCACGGCGATTGTTGGCGGCCGGTCTGCGAGTGTGACCACCAATCGGCTGGATGAAGCATCGCTGACCGAAGCTGCTCGTCAGGCGACAGAAATCGCGAAGCTTGTTCCGGTGAACCCGGAGCGGATGCCGGAGCTCGGTGCACAGGACTATCCGCCCGTCAAGTCGCGCATCATCTCGCTTCCGTCGCCAAGTGAACGGGCGCAGGCCGCGAAGAAGGTGACGGAGCAGGCGAGGGCCGCGGGGCTCATTGCAACGGGGTTCATCGAGTGTCGCGCCGGTGCGAGCGCGTTGGCGAATTCCAAGGGATTGTTCGCGTACGACTCGAGCGCCGTGGTGACGATGACGGCTACGGTGCGCACGACGGACGGCACCGGCAGCGGGTGGGCATGCAGCGATGGCGACACGTTCGCTGATATCGACGCGCAGCGTGTGGGCGCCGTGGCCACGGACAAGGCATTGAAGTCGCGGACGCCGGTTGCCGTGGAGCCTGGTCGCTATGTCACGATTCTCGAGCCGACGGCCGTGGGCAATCTGGTACAGAACATCACGGGCGCGATGCAGGCGCGCGGCGCCGATGAGGGTCGCTCGTTCTTCTCCAAGGTTGGTGGCGGAAACAAGATCGGCATGAAGGTGGTGGACGAGCGCGTGACGCTGCTCACCGATCCTGACGACAGCCCGAGCACCAATGGCGGCTTCGACGGCGACGGGATGCCGCTGGAGAAGGTGGTGTGGATCGAGAACGGCATCGTGAAGAACCTGAACTACGATCGCTTCTGGGCACAGAAGCAGGGCGTGAAGCCGACGCGCGCCGGCGGTGGCGGTGGGTTCGGCGGTGGTGGCGGTGGTGGACGTTCGCTGCGCATGCTCGGCGGCACGACGTCGACGGCCGACATGATCAAGAGCACGGAGCGCGGCATTCTTGTGACGCGGTTCTGGTACATCCGTGGCACCGACCCACGCACGATCTCGTTCACGGGCCTCACGCGAGACGGCACGTTCCTGATCGAGAACGGAAAGATCACGCATCCAGTGAAGAACTTCCGCTTCAACGAGTCGCCGATCTTTTTCCTGAACAACCTCGAGGCGCTTGGGCCGACTGTTCGGATCAATGCGTCCGAGGCACTCGGCGCGGGTGGGGCGACGTACATGCCGACGCTGAAGGTTCGGGATTTTACGTTCAGTTCGTTGTCGGACGCCGTTTAGGAAAACCGCGGAGGGACGCAGAGAGGCAGAGCGCGCAGAGGAAAGGCTGTCATCCTGAGTGAGCGTAGCGAGTCACACGTTGTCATCCTGAGTGAGCGTAGCGAGTCGAAGAATCTGCACCTTGCTGTTGGTTGCGCTCGAGAAGTGCCCGTCGCAACTTTGCCCAAGCCCGCGGCCAGGGCTTGGGCGTCGACGCTCACGGAGTGCAGGTCAACACCCGTCCCACGTGCGAGCGCGCGGCGCATCGCCTGGGCACAGTTGCGAGGGAAGCAGATGACGCTCTTACCGACACGCTTTGCGCACCACGCTGTTCTTGTTCTCGGATTCATGACGTTAGCTGCGCCGGCGGACGCGCAGGTCGTGGACAATTTTCAGTCCTACACACCCGGCCAGCTACCATCGCCGACGTGGTTCGACGCCGGAGCTGTGCTGCCCATCGGCCGCATTCCGCCATTTCCGTCGGGATACATCATCAGCACGACGGATGCATTCGGCCACCCCACGCAAGCCGTTACCACTACCGGCGCGCTGGCGACGAGCAAGGGTATCTACACCAATGTCCCGATCGCGAACTTCTACACCCTGCACGCCGACGCACGCGTTGATCGCTACAGCGACGCGCCGGACGCCACGACCAACGACTGGGCAATTCAACTCACGTTCGGGCAGAACGGCGTGGACAACTGGGCATACGGGCCGCAGGCAGGCATCTACGCCTCTTCGCTGACCCAGGGCTGGCGCCTCTTCGCCACCGCGGGTGGAACGTCGGCGGACATCGACCTCGGCGTCGCGGCCGTTGTGGGAACGTGGTATACGGTGCGCCAGTCGTTTGATATCCTCACCGGCCAGTTCCACAGTCAGATCTTCGACACCGCCACGGGCACGACGCTCGTGGATCAATTCAACACGCTTGCGGGCTGGGATCCCACTGGCGTGCAGTTCGACTCGTTCGCCTTCTTCGGCGGCGATCTCTCGCCCGATGATACGGTGGGCAACATTGGCGTGATCGACAACGTCAACATCACCGCTGTGACGACGCCAGAGCCGTCGTCGATTGCGCTGCTCGCGACGGGCCTGCTTCCGCTCGTGGGCCTCGCGCGGCGCCGGCGGAGCGTCTGATTGTGTTCGAGTTGCCGCGAAATCGGTGATAGCTTGTTGCCGTTGCAGTGAGAACCCGCTGGCGCCGTCGTGCGACGCGTCACTTGGAAACGGCAACTGCTTGCTCGCGGATTGTACGGAAACGGGCGGAACCGCGCGGATAGAACAAGAACTGGAGGCAATGCGGTTCAGATAACGTTTGTCATCCCGCAGGAGCGAAGCGAGTGTCGGGATCTGCTATCCTTGCTGTGTGGCGTTCGTCCAGCGCATGGACAGAAGATCCCGACACGCGCTCGCTGTGCTCGCGCTTGCGGGATGACATCCGCACCCTAACTGAACAGCATTGGAGCAAGAGCAGTATCCGCGCAGTTTTTGCGAAATCCGCGATCAAGCAGTTGTCCTTGCAGTTTACCGTGCTGGCTGCGCGAACGGCATCTCGGCGCGTCCGCGTCGCCTCGGGCTGGAACGCGTGCTATGCTATCAGCGTCGCAACGTTCATGAACGGTTCACCCCCCCCCAACGCCATATCATGCAGCGAAGAAACTTCCTCCTGCGCTCGGCCGCTCTCGCGGGAGCGACGGTGGCAGGACGCGCCACGGGCCTGTTCAGCGCGCGCGACCTCTCGGCCGCCGACCTCGCACACACGCCGATGGCGCCGCGCGCGCGCTCAGTCGTCCCGATCACCGATGAGGAGCGCCGCGCGCGCATCGACAAGGCGCGTCGTCTCATGGCTGCGAACGGCATCGACGCCATGGTGCTCGAAGGCGGGACGAGCATGTACTACTACACCGGCGTCCGCTGGGGAAACAGCGAGCGCACGTTCGCGGTGGTCATACCCGCCCGCGGCGAGCTCGCGTGGGTCACGCCGGGATTCGAG
>JBDTXZ010000578.1:0-3365 GCA_040005935.1 bacterium
AACACTCTGTCATCCCGCAGGAGCGAGCGCAGCGAGCGAGTGTCGGGATCTGCCGTACGATCCGCGACGCAGGCCGCGGTTGGACGAAGAGTAGATCCCGACATTCGCTCCGCTCATGCGGGATCACATATCACGCTGTCTTTGCTGCGCTCAGTACGACACCAGGAGGAGTTCCGCATGCGTGTTCTGCTTTCGCTGGGCCTCGTCGCGCTCGCATCGTCGGTTGCGATGGCGCAGAGCGCGCCCGTCTTGCACCCAAAGGCCGAGATGCAATGGGTGGCCGGACCGGCGACCATGCCGAAGGGCACGAAGATGGTCGTCCTCGAGGGCGATCCTGCCAAGGTTGGCGTGTTCACCATGCGCATCCGGTTTCCCGCCGGCACGCGCGTGCAGCCGCACTCGCACACGCAAACCGAGCACGCAACCGTGCTTCAGGGCGTGCTGCACATCGGCATGGGCGACACATTCGACAAGGCCGCGACGAAGCCGCTCGTGGCAGGGTCATTTGGCTACTGGCCTGCCGGCATGCACCACTTCGCCTGGATGGAAGGTGAAACGGTGCTCCAGCTGCACGGACAGGGTCCGTGGACGGTGACGTACGTGAATCCTGCCGACGACCCGCGAAAGCCAGCGAAGTAAATCGCGCTCGTTGGGAAATCAGGAGAGTGCGTTACGCGCTCGGCGAAGGCGCGCGCGCGGGAGGCGTGTCGGTCGCGACTGGGAGCGTAAAACGGAAGCTCGTGCCTTCACCTGGCGCGCTCACCACTTCGACCTGGCCGCCGTGCGCGTCGACAATTCCCTTCACGATGAAGAGGCCGAGTCCCGCGCCGGCACGTGAGGTCTGCGTGGCTTGCCAGAAGCGGTCGAACAAATGCGGCAGATGCTCTGTCGCGATGCCAGCGCCATCGTCGGCGATCTCGAACTGGACATTGCCGCCAATGCGCTCGCCACGCAGCCTGATGGTTCCCCCTTTCTCGGTAAACTTGAGCGCGTTGCCGACGAGATTCGAGAACACCTGACTGATGCGGCTGCGATCTGCGGCGACGCTCACATCCGCACCCGTCCACGTGTGCTCGAGGGTCAGTTGCTTCGCGAGGACGATCGGTTCCTGTTCCAGCACTGCGTCCTGCAGCAACTGTTGCGCGCTCGTCGGCGCATTGGCCACGGCGAGCGTACCTGCGTCGATGCGCGAGACGTCGAGCAGATCCTGAATGAGTGCGTTCGCGCGCCTTGTTGCGCGCCGGATGATCTCGAGCTGCGGTACCACCGGTGGAGGAGCCGCGCCTGGCGTCGTCAGCTCGTCGAGAAGGAACGATGCGCTCATCTGAATGGTGTTGAGCGGATTGCGCAGATCGTGCGACACGATGGCAAGCACATCGTCGCGTGCACGGGTTGCGCGCTGCGCCTCTCCGTACAGCAACGCGTTGTCGACAGCAAGCGCAGCCCGGCGCGCGAGATCCTCGAGGAACAGCAGGTCTTCCGGCGCGTGCGGTCGCGACTGCGCAAGCAGAAATTGCAACACGCCCAACACGCGATCGCGTGCGACGAGTGGCACGACGAGTTGCGTGTATGGCCCCGACGCCGTGAGGGCGATGGCCAGTGGACCATCGCGCGCAACATCGGCGAGGCTCGCGCCGTCGGCAGCGACCGCTTCCTGCGTCGTGCGCTGCTCCATCGCCCGCGTGACGGCCGGTGACGCGCGCTCGACCGCGCGCCTGTCGTCGGTCATCGTGCACACTGGATCCGCACCGCCGATCGCGTGGGCGATCTCCACGCGACGCAGCACGCCGTCACCATCGAGCAGGTCGGCGGCGCACACTTCGGCAATGCGCGGCACGGCGAGCTGCGCCAACTCGCGAAGCACCTGGTGCGCATCGAGCGACGACGACAGCAGCTCGCCCGCCTCGGCGAGAAAGCGCGCACGACGCTCGGCGTCGCTCACGGCGTCGCTGGTGCGCGCGAGATCGGAATAGCTCGATACCAGCAACTCGAGAATCTGCTCCTTGGTGGCGCGAATGGTAAACAGCGTCCCGAGGAGGTCGACAGTGATCGGCTTCGGCTTGATGGCAAGCGGCCCACTCGCGCGGTCGAGGACCTGGCGCAAGCGAGTGAGCAGCCACTCGGGAGTGTACGGCTTGGTGACGTAATGATCTGCGCCCGCGGCAAGGCCGCGAACGATCGCAAGCGGATCGCTGAGACTTGTGAGCAGCACGATCGGCAGTTCTGCCCATGCCGGCGACGAACGGATTTGCCGAGTGAAATCGTAGCCGTCCATTCCGGGCATCACGACGTCGGACAGCACGAGATCGAATGGTTCGCGCCCGAGCACGTCGAGCCCTTGTTCCGCGCTGCGGGCGATACGTGTGTCGTATCCTGCATTCGTCAGCAAGTCGGCGAGCGCCGCCGCCTGCGTTGCGCTGTCCTCGACGATCAGGATGCGCGCGGTGACCACCGGCGCGGTCATCGTGCCAACTCCATCAGGTGCGATGCAATCTCGGACAGGCTGACGATTTCATTCACGACGCCGGCGCGCGCCGCTTCGCGCGGCATGCCATAGATCACGGACGACGCCTCATCCTGCGCAATGACATGACCGCCCGCGGCATGCGCGGCACGCAAACCGGTCACGCCATCGTCACCCATGCCGGTGAGAATCACGTGGAGCGCAGCGGGGCCGAGGGCATCTGCGACCGAGCGAAAGAGATAGCTCGCCGACGGACGGAAGGCGCCCAGCGGCGGAGTGCCGTCGAGGAGCAGTCGCAGTGAGTTGTTGTCGCCCACGCGGAGACCCAGATGACGATCGTCGGGTGCGACGTACACGGTTCCCGGCCTGGCGACTTCACCATACGTTGCGATGCGCACGGCGAGCCGTGTGTCGCCGGCGAGCCAGTGTACGAGCCCGCCTGTAAAGCCATGCGCCATGTGCTGTACGACAAGAATTGGCAGCGGAAAGGACGCCGGCAGCTCGGAGAGAATTGCCTGAAGCGCTGCCGGTCCTCCTGTCGATGCGCCAATTGCAACGATGCGCGGCGTGACTGCTCCACGTGCGCGGGGCGTCCCTTTTGCCGGTGGCCGCTGAAAGACATTCATCGGACCCGACGAACCGGCGGTGTGACGACGCACGACTTTCACGCTCGCCATCGCTCGCACCATGTTGACCAGATGACGCTGGTCCGCCGCCGCCACGGTAATGGACGGACCCTCGGGTTTCGGCAAGACGAGCAGCGCGCCGGCGCGCGTCGCTTCGAGCGACAGCTCGACGTCATCGAGTCGCGCCGTCGAGGAGACGATGATGATCGGCGTCGGCGTGCGTGTCATGAGCTCCTGCGTCGCCTGAAAGCCATCCATTTCCGGCATCTGGATGT
>JBDTXZ010000579.1:0-3364 GCA_040005935.1 bacterium
GGTGAAGCCAACCTTCTGTAAACCCTGATCACGCACCGACACGACTTCCACCGCCGTCAGCGTTGGAACGAAAATTCCGAGCTTCACCGTTACACGCGCGGGCGCACGCGCCGACAGCTCCACCACCTGCTCGGTGGGACCGTAGCCCAGTTGCCGAACGACGATGGCCTGCGTCCCGGACGGCAATGAGTCAAGGACGAACTCACCGTTCGCGCGCGTGAGCGTTGCGGCACTCAGCCCCATCAACCCAACGCGCGCTCCCACAACCGGTGCTCCGCTGGAATTCAACACGCGCCCGAACACGCGAGCCGTGCCCTTCTGCTCCTTTGGCGCAGATCCCGAGTCTGCCTTGGCGATCTTGGGCAGTGCCGCGACGCTCATGCTCCGCAACGTCAGCACCTCTTCGCTTTGCGACACAGTGACTTCTGCAGTCGCGCCACCATCCTTGCGTTGCGCCTGCAGCTTTCCTTCAAACGTCGTTGGCAACCCGCAGAGTTTGTACGTGCCGTCCGCAGCGACGAACGTCTCCCGCAAGCGCGGCGACTTCTTCAGCTTGAGACCGGCCGGCATGCCCGGTAGGTCAGGATCGTACCACACGATGGAGACGCGAGCGCCCTCCGCCGGCTCTTCGGTATCCGGCTCGCGCACTCGACCAACAAGCGCGCCCGGTCCAAGCGCCCGTTTCGCCGCCGGACAGTACAACGCCGCAAGAAATGTCGCGCTGGGCACGGCGATCTGCGTGCGCGTAATCGAGTTCAGCTCGAACGTCATGGTATCGGACACGAGGCTGATGCCAAGCGTATCGAGCAGGGGGTGGTCGACGAGTAGTCGGTAACGGCCCGGCTTGATGCTGTCGACGAGAAAGCGGCCGAGCGAGTCGGTGGCGCCCATCCGTCCGGTGCCTTCCACCTGAACGAGTGCTCCAACCAATGGCTCGCCGTGAATGCTGTCCATCGCCACACCCTGAAGGAACCCGAATTTAGGCGCCTCGGCCGCCCGCGCCGCTGGTGCAGGCTTGGCCGACGTTTCCTTTGTGGCGGGCGCAGTCTTTGGGGGCGGCGCCTTGGGGCGCGGGGTCAGTTGCGCGCTCGCGGGGGCGGCAGCGAGAGCCATCCCCATACACGGCGCAAAGAATCGAAGCAGACGCATGAAGGGGAATATAGGGCCGGAGACGTAACGCTCTACCCGTGAATCCCGCCCCGAGGTCCCTGCGTACGGGAATTCAACTCTGCCAAGGCTTTCGACATGCGTCTCAACGCCCCACTCCTGCTGCTGGCGCTTGTCGTCGCAGTCCCCTCGAACACCCGTGCGCAGGCCCAGTCTGCGTCCGCACCCGCTGCGCGGCCCAAGCCGGCGCAATTACCGCGTGACTCCATGGAGCTCGGTCGCAAGTACGCGGTTTGGGTCTACACAGTTCAGGCCGACAGCGTCGTCGCGCACATGGATTCTGCGAGCCGCGCGGAGCCTGAAGCTGCCAGGAACATCGAGGATATTTCCGCCCAGGTCGCTCTGGACGGCGGCAGCGAGGAACGCGTGCTCGAGGAGAAATTCATCACGCGCAACGGGAAGCGGCAGTATTGGCGCACGGCAAAGTTCAGCAGTTCTGCAGATCCGATGGTGATTCGCATCGTGATGAGTGCAAAGGGCGAGTTCATGGGCATGGGAATGAATCCAGTCGGTCATACGCCCCCAATCGATCCCTGACAAGAAGCAGGACACGCAGGAGATCTCCCCACCGGGCATACACGGTCCCTCGCCGCGTCGCAGAGCATCATCCCGCGGCGCGGCGTGCTTTCTGCCTTTCACTCCGCTATCACCTCAAAGACGGAGTCAGCCATGGGCGGAAAAGCCAGCAACAATATGCAGAGCGACCGGCCGGAGTCGGGCGGCGCTGACAAGGATATGCAGCACGAGAAGTCCGGTATTCTGGATCGCGAAAAAGAGCGGTTCGCCGAGGAGCAGGTCGAGAAACGTGGTGATGCTCCCGAGCAGCAATCGGAGCAGCACGAGCCGTTCTCGATCGGCAGTGAGCCCAACTCGGATCCACGGAAGTGAGGCTGTCGTCCTGAGCGCAGCGAAGGACCTGCACGCATCAGCAGTGCAGGTCCTTCGCTGCGCTCGGGACGACAGACTTCACTTCTTCCTGGAATCTCCGGGGCGCGGCGCCGCAAAACCGGTGAAGTGTCCGGTGTGGCGGAACGTCTGCGTCATACGCAGGTCGTCTTCCCCTCCGAGCGGAGCGTCTTCCACATCGCTCAGCTTCGACACGTCGATGCTGATCGTACCGTCCTTCGCGACAGGGTTGTACATGTTCGAGAACTTGCTGGCGACAAGAATCTCGTCTGCCTTGTAGCTCGAGCGCGCGTGGACAGTTTGCGCAAACGTCTCGTCGATCCCGCTGATGAGAATGAGGAACTCCGTATCGGTGCGCACGTAGTCGTCATGCGTCCATCCGAACATCGGGCTCGAATCGTCGATCGGGTGCACGATCGTCCAGCTCAACGGAAAGAAGACAACCTTGGTGCGCTCGAGCTTGAGCTGCGTATAGCGACGCCCTTTTCCGTCCAGGCGCGTGAACTGCACCTTGGCCTCGAGCTCCATGAGTTGATTGCTGCGTGCGTTCGTGATGCGGAACATGAAGCCCGTTTTCCCCTGATATGGCGCGACCACGGCGACGTTGCTGAACAGGAGCGCGGCGGTTGGCCTCGCGAAGCGCGCGAATACGAGTCCGGTGAGCAACGCGACAGCGAGAATGCTGATGATCGACTCGATCGTCATCAGCCAGTTCGCGAGCATGTTGGCCGGAAAGATGTTGCCGTACCCGATTGTGGCGTACGTCTCGACGCTGAAGAAAAAGGCGCGGAGAAAGTGTCCGCCCATCTGCTGTTCACCCAGTCCGCCGAGCGCCTCGGTTCCGCACAGCAGGTAGAGCGCGGCGAACACGGCGTTCATCCCGACATACACGAGCGTGACGATGCCGAGAAACTTCGGCCACGTCATGGTCAGCATCGCGTGATAGCCGTTGAGATACGAGAGGGGAGAGAACCCCTCTCGTCGCGCGGTGAAGCGTCCGTCGCGCTCGATGAGGCGTCGCTCATTCGCGCCGCCGACCACGGATCCGAAGCCGAGATCCCTGGGCTCCTCGCCGGCCGCGACGGGAGACACTGAATCGATCAGCGAATCGTCGGAGATCATTGCGTCGTCGTCACTCACGCGCAGAAGGTAGCGCTGCGCGTCGTCCTGAGCAAAGCACGATGTCGTCCTGAGCAAAGCGAAGGACCTGCACGTGCAGTGCGCAACTGCAGGTACAGGTCCTTCGCTTCGCTCAGGACGACGAGCGCTCAATACAAACGTCTTACGGAAC
>JBDTXZ010000580.1:0-3362 GCA_040005935.1 bacterium
TATTCGCGAACGACGGCTGCATGAACTTGCGTAGCCGGCTTCCCGCGGTTTCGACCGCGATGATGGGTACGAGCAGCGACACGACTATGATGGTGCCCGCAAGCCAGGCAACTGCACCAAGCGCTGGATTCAAGCGGAAACGCTGAACGGGAGAATTCATCTGGTTTTCTTGTAGCGGGGTTGTCACGTCTTGCAATGCCGTCGTGTACCGACTCGGACGGAAACGCGCGGAAACGCGCGGATTGAACGACAATTGGAATGACGGGCCAACGGAGACCGGGCTTTACCCAATGCCGTGCAATTAGAGGCAACGTTGATGTCATCCCGCACGAGTGAGCGCAGCGAACGAGTGTCGGGATCTACTTCGCCTGCGCCCAAAGCACGCCACCAGCAGGAGGGTGGATCCCGACACTCGCTTCGCTCCTGCGGGATGACAACCTACTCGCCAACTGCGACAGGCCGCCTCGGATCAGCGGACCACTCGCTCCACGAGCCCACATAGAGCTTCGCGCCGCGCAAACCAGCATGCTCCAACGCAAGCATATTGTGGCACGCCGTCACCCCAGAACCGCAATAACACACCACGTGATCCGGGCTTATCCCTCCTATGGATTCGTCGAGCATACGCCGCAACTCCTCCGGCTTACGCCACGCGCCATTCTCGTCGAGATTGCGCTTGTAGAAATGGTTTACGGCGCCGGGAATGTGCCCCGCAACCTTGTCCAGCGGCTCGACCTCGCCACGAAACCGCTCGGGCGCGCGCGCATCAACCAACCGCCACGCTGCGTCCGACGTCAACAACGCGACCGCATCAGCATCAACCAGCGCATCATCCCTCGGCATCCCTGAGAACTCCGCGAGTGGATTGCGCTCAGCGCCCGATGTCGTCGGCATGCCATCAGCCATCCACTTCGCAAACCCGCCATCGAGCACAGCCACCGCGTCGTGGCCCATCCACCGCAACAACCACCACAGTCGGCTCGCATACATCCCGGAATCCTGATCGTACGTCACGACCTGCGTGTCATTCGAAATGCCGAGTCGCGCGATCGTGCGCAAAAGCGCGTCGGGATCCGGCAACGGATGCCGGCCATTCATACCGTCCTTGCGTCCCGACAACTCACGATCGAGATGCGCATACACAGCCCGGGGAACGTGGCCTGCGAGATATTCACGCTGGCCCCACTCGACATCGTCGAGCACGAAACGACAGTCGACTACGACGACGTCTAACCCGGTCGCAATTGCCGCCAGTTCGACGGTGGTGATGAGTGTGGTGTAGGTCATCCTCAATGCTACGTCACGACACGGGACAAGACACAACCGTGACATCACCGGGTGGCGTCGCTGGCGCATCGTCAGTAGCGTCATGCACCCACATCGCCGAGTCGACTTGTGATCCACGTTGCCCTCATAGCGCTGATGCAAGCGCAAGCAGCACCGCATCCTCCCCTTCGCGACGTGCACGACCCCGGCGTCGTGGCCACCGGACAACGCATCTCGCCGGCTGGCGTCCAGAGCGTCTTCACCGGTCGCGTGTCCGGCGTCCGATTCGGCCGCTCCGCAGAAGAGATCTGGGTCGCCACGCCCAATACGACATATCGGCTCGACTGGCGCGCCAATCGCCCCACCGCACGAGTGCGCGTCGACGGCACGCCAGGAGTGTACGGCGTCACGATCGATCCAGTTACGCACCGCACGCTCGTATCGGCCGTTGGGCGAATTCCTGCCACGTCCGCAACGCCCGGCGCAGCACCAGTGCGGCAACAGGCCGTTACGTACCTGAGTGGTGTGAGCGGGGACGCCACCGGCGATTCCGCCTCGCCCCAGTGGCGCTCGCCATCCCTCGGCGACTACATGGCTGGCGCGCCCGCCGTTGCCTCCAAGGCAGGTGCCGACGGGAAACGCCTCGCCGTGCTGCCGCTTCCCGCGAACGATGCACTCGCGGTGCTCGACGCCGAGAGCGGCGCGTTGATTCGCATGATTCAACTTGGTGTCGAACCGATTGCTGCCGCGATCTCCGCCGACGGACGAACCGCCTACGTCACGATACTCGGCGGACCGAAACCCACGGTAAAGCAACGTTCCTCGCGCCAATGCTGTGATGCGCGCTCGGAAGCCGTGCGCGTCGACGCTCGCGGCATCGCCGAAGCAGGAACTGTGAGCCGCATCGATCTGGTGAAGGGTGTTGTCGATACGGACATCGGCGTCGGCAGACATCCCACCGCGCTCGTGTGGGACGAACGCGGCAATCGTCTGTACGTCGCGGACGGAAACTCGGACTCCGTCTCGGTGATCGACACGCGCGCGGGCGCGCTCGCCACACGATTTGCGATTGCGCCATTTCGCGAGCGACAGATCGGCCTCGCGCCAACTGCACTCGCCCTTTCACCCGATACACACACACTGTTCGTCGCGCTTGGCGGCGCGAACGCCGTGGCCATGTACGATGTGAGCGCCGCACGCGCGCAATTCGTTGGCCTCATTCCAACCGCGTGGTATCCGTCGAGCCTCGACGTCAGCGCCGACGGAAAATTCCTCGCGGTGGGCGCGTTGCTCGGCGTGGGCTCAGGTGAAGGCACAACCGGCGGGTCACCTGGCAAGCGCGGTCGCTACGTGCACGCGGTGCGCGGGTCCGTCAACGTGCTCCCGATTCCAACCGCAACCGATATTGGCGCCTTTACAACGGCCGTCGCACAGAACGATCGGCTCACCCTCGCGTCCGCACCGGCGCTGAAGGCTGTTCCGCGCAACAACGTCGCGCGCGCCGTGCCCCAGCGTCCCGGCGACGCGTCGCTGATCAACCATGTGGTGTTCATCGTCAAGGAGAATCGCACGTACGACCAGATACTCGGCGATCTCGGTCGCGGGGCCAGTGACAGCTCGCTCGTCATCTATGGCCGCGACGTCACGCCGAATACCCACGCGCTATCCGAGCAGTTCGTGACACTCGATCATTTCTTCGCCACAGGCGGCAATTCCGCCGACGGACACAACTGGCTCACGCAGGCCAACGAGACGGATTACCCAATGTGGCCCCTGTATTTTGGCCGCAGCTATCCCTCCGAAGGCGAAGATGCGCTTGCGTATTCCGCTGGCGGATTTCTCTGGGAGAGTGCGCTGGCGAAGAACAAGAGCGTGCTCGTATTTGGCGAGTATGCGCCCTCTCCACGACTGTCGTTGGCGACAGAGCGCGCCAAGATGCTCGATCAATACATGAAGAAGCCCGATGACTTCACGTATCATCGCGAACTGCTCCGTGAGCGTTACAACACGCATTCGGAAATTGCGTCACTCGACCGGTTGCTCGTACCGGAATATCCGGGTTGGACGCAAGAGGCGCCGGACGTCGTGAAGGCTGG
>JBDTXZ010000581.1:0-3362 GCA_040005935.1 bacterium
TTGGCGTCGTTGTCGCGACGCCGGTGCTCGTGCTGCTGCACGGCATGCTGTACCTCGGTCTCGTGCGGCTGACCGGCGTGGAGCCGCACGCGGGCATCAACCCGTCCGAATTGCTTGACTACGCGATGCGACACGCCGGTGGCGATGTTGCGACACTGGGCATGCTCGTTGGAAGTCGTCTGTTGTTTGTTGCCGGCCGTCGCGCGCGAGAACGTGAGGTTGCCGCCGCGGAATTACAGACGCGCCTCGCGCGCGCTGATCTCGAATTATTGCGCTGGCAGCTGCACCCGCACTTTCTCTTCAACGCGCTCAACACGGTGTCGACCCTGGTGCTTCGCGGCGCGAACGCCGATGCGGAGGACGCCATTGAGAGAATGTCGCGCTACCTGCGGTCCGCGCTCGACCAGCGCGCGGATGCACTCGTGAGTGTCGAGCAGGAGCTCGTCGTAGTGCGACAATACGTGGCCATCGAGATGCTCAGGTTCGGAGGAGGGCTCGACGTTACCATGGCAGTGAATGCCGATGCACTGGCCGCTCGCATCCCGAGCCTCCTTCTTCAGCCGCTCGTGGAGAACGCCATCCATCACGGGAGCGCGCGCGGCCTGATCTTCGTCAACGGCTCCACGGCTGGCGGCCGCCTGCATCTCCGCGTCGCCAATCCCGGCGATGCACCGGTCATTGGCAACGAAGGATTCGGACTTGGCTATGTACGTCAGCGGCTGCGGCACTTCTATGGCGACGATGCGTCGTTATCACTCGCGAGCGTGAGCGGCGAGACCGTCGTTACGCTCGATATTCCATGCAGGGTCGCATGAAGTCCACCAATCCTTTACGCGCGATGATCGTCGACGACGAAGCGCCGGCGCGCGAGGGACTGCGGCTTCGCCTCAAGCGCGAGTCCGACGTTCTCATTGTCGGTGAGTTTGGCGATGTGGCGTCCGCGCTCGAGGCCTTGCGCGCGGATCCGCCCGACGTGCTGTTCCTCGATATCGAGATGCCGTTCGCCGATGGGTTCGCCCTGCTCGACAGGGCACGCGACCTGTCACTGCCGGCGGTCGTGTTCGTAACGGCGCACCACGAGCACGCGGTGCGCGCATTCGGTGCCAGGGCGCTGGACTATTTGCTCAAGCCGTTGGAACAGGAACGGCTGCACGAATCGCTTGAGCGCGTGCGGACGCATCTGGACCGGCTTCGCGATGCCGAGCTTGCTGAGCGAGTGCGGGGGGTCGTTCGCGAAGGGGACGGAAGCAGCACCGCGGCAATCGTTCCGGCGCCAAGGGGGCTCGAGCGAATTCCTGTGAGCCACGACGGCACGATTCAGTTCATCCACACGAAAGATATCGATCACATCTCGGCCTCAGGCGACTCCGTCATCGTGCACGTCGGGCGCGAGACGCACTCTCTGCGCAAGTCCATGGGAGACGTCATCGCCATGCTCGACCCCGCGACGTTTGTGCGCATTCACCGGTCGGCAATCGTGAATCTCGATCGTGTCGTCAAGCTGGAGCCGTACTTTCACGGCGAGTACATGGTGCTGATGCAGGGAGGCGCGAAGTTGAAGCTGAGCCGCGGATATCGCGTGGCCGTGTCCAGGTTCCTTGGATTGTGATTGCGTGGCTTCACGGAATCTTCTCGAACTTGAACGCCGGTAGCCGACCATCACGCTTATCGCGCCTACGCCTGCTCCGTTGCTTTCTTCGCGCCCACGCTCGAGATCAACTTGGCGACGCCGGGGAGTACGGGAGCGAGCGTCGGAAGCGCCCCGACCCACACCCCGACGAGCTGCTGCTGCGTCAGGAGCATCAGACCGATCGGCAGAACAGCGACAGTCAACATCATGGTTGAAATGCTGCCCCACGGCAGGCGTACGCCCTCGTGCTCCCATGCGACCGCCTTGTCGTGCGGCATCTCACGCGCGACAAAGCGGCGGAACGTCTCGTTCATGACGCGGAAGTTTGGATCGCGGCGAAGCAGACCATTGCGCAGCAATTGCGCGAGCACCGTGGCGTTCCGCGGATTCACACCGCCGCTGTCAGAGAGCTGGTAGAGCGCCAGCTTTTGATCCATCGAACAGGCGCCAAAGAGCGCGCGGTAGTACGATTCCGCGGCGACGCCGAATTCGAACAGTATATCTTCATGCGACGGCGGCGGATTCTTCGGCAGCGCGCGAGTGAGGTCGGCCGCCATCAGGCGCAGACGCGGCGAGCACATTGATTCCTCGCGGAGATCCTTTCCGCTCGTTGAATTCGCCTGGCTGCATTCGACGGAAAGCGCATTCCACGCCTCCGTCATCACATGCGACTCCTCCTCGACGGCCCCGGGTCCGGAGATCTGCCCGGCGACGTCCACCATTTGCGTGCGAAATGTCCCGAGGAGTCGCATCCAGCGATCGGCATTCTCTACAGGGGGATCCGATCGGAGAAGCTCCACCGGCTGGAGCGACGTCGCGATCCACACCGTGTACTGACGCGTGTAAACCAGGTTCTCGAGCACGGGAAGCATGAGATCGCGGAACGGCGCATCGTCCATTCGATAGTCGAGATGATCGATCGCAAGGACGCCGTTCTCGGGCAATGTCGACGCGTTGAGCACATCCACCCAGCTCGCGGCTCCAACATCATCGGAGCCCACGCGTTGATTCGCGTTGGGACGCGGTGGGGAGGCATTACCGGTGTCGACGAATGTGAGCGTTCCAACATCGAACACCAGCGTGCCGGGCGTTCGCCGAAGAAGGATGTCAGTCTTGCCCGAGCCTGCCGGTCCGACCAACAGTAGATTGCCGCCTTGCCCGTAACGCACCGACGTGACGAATCCGGGCGGTCGGTAGAGGTCGAGCACGTAAAGCGGCCAGACGATAATTCCAACGATGAACAACACGACCAGTGCGAGGAGCGCGCCGAGGATTGGATAGGAGTTCGGTGAATACGAGGTGCCCGTGATTCCGGGCGCCGCCGCCTTTAGCTCGACCGCGACGCCGTTGTACGCAGCGTGCGCACTGGAGAGTATCGACGCCAACCACGTGTCGGCGGACGGTCGTGCTTTCGCCAGGCTGTCAGTCCCGGGAACGTGAACGTCGTATGCGAATTCGTTGATCCGCCGTTTCAAGAACGCTGCTGCTTGAGGGCAGACGTCGCCGAGTTCGCAGAGCCTGAACGAACTCTGCTCGGTCGCGATGCGTTTCTTTCGCGACTCGAGTCCGCTCGCGGCGTCTCCCAACCGCCGCTGGGAAATCAGCCCGGTTTCGTACCGTTGCGCCGCTTCAAACGCGGCCATTGCCGGCACGACGCTCACGACAAACAGAAATGACGCGCGCGCCAGCAGGAACCAGTGAAATTCCGCGCGCGTCGAAGTGTGTTCGTCGC
>JBDTXZ010000582.1:0-3361 GCA_040005935.1 bacterium
GATAGCAAGTTCGCCAGCTTCCTCGTTCCGCGTACGCTGACCGACGGTGATCTCGTGCGTGTGCGTGCGATGAGGAACGACCTACTGGCGCGCTGGGGTTCGACCGGGCCCGGTGACGCGATCGAGTTGGAATTCAGTAGGCAACGGAACCGAGCGTAACGAACTGTTGTCATCCTGAGCGAAGCTGCGATTGTTTGTCGTCCTGAGCGAAGCGAAGGACCTGCACTTGGCAGTGCGACCTAACAGATGGCTACTTCGCGAGCACTTCGAAGCGGGTGTACATCCCCGCCCCGAAATGGCCAGGCATGTGGCAATGGTAGAGCCACACTCCAGGATTGTCAGGCACCATATCGGCAATCATCGACATCATTGGGGTCAGCATGACCATGTCGGTGCGCATGTGCGCCGCAATCACCGTCTGTCCGTGCCAGTGTGGCGTGTGGATGTCCCACGAGTTGACTTCATTGAGCCCCGAGAACACGTACCAACGCACGCGTTCACCCTGCTTCATGCGCAACATCGGCCCGTTACCCTCGAGAAGGCCGTTGATCGTGAAGAAGCGGTGGAAATCGCGCGCCAATGCGTTCGTCTCGTCGAACTTCTTGGGATCACCGTACAGTCGCAGCACGTTCGCGGCGAAGTACCAGCTGTCCGTCTCATCGAAGAGGCCGTACTGCGTGACGAACTCGCGATCGACGTCCTTTGGCGACCCGTCTGCCCGCGCCATTCCCTTGCGCGTGACGATGAGGGGACCGATCAGGCCGGCGTTGACGTCCTTACCCTCGTCAACGTGCGAATGATACGTCCAGAAAACACTGCTGCCGTCGCCATGCGCCGGACCCGCGCGCTCAGGTACGAACCAGTGATAGGTGTGTGTCGCGCCAGTCGCTACGGAGTCGTCGGCGCGGTCGGCGCCACTGGTTCCGTCGAGGTAGGCGAGGCCCTCCGAATCCTTCTTGTAGAGAACCCCATGCGGATGCACCGAGTACGGTCGGCTCGCGTGGTTCCGAAAGACGACGTTGATGCTGTCACCTACCTCGCCACGTATGACGGGTCCGAGGATGCCGAGGTGTGACCACGCATCAGCGCGCGGCTTGAGCGTGCGGAAGGTGGAATCGGTGTACTCGCGATAGAGCACCTTCTTGTACGTGGTGGCGTTCGGGTCGATCGCCCCCTTCGATCCGGGAAACTGCGCGAAGTCGTCCTTTTTCCCAGAGAGTGCCTGATCAGCGCGCGCCGGGACGTAAGTCCAATCCAGCTCGTCGGCGGCCAGGTAGTAGGTGCGGATATGCCCCGCGAACGTTCCGTGTCGTTTGGACTGCGCTCCCGCCGTTACGGCGGCGCACACAAGCAGAAAGACGGAGAGCGTTCGCATTGGTCTGTAGACAGAGGCGCCGATGGTGCTGCAAGCGTGTCCCATGCTACGGCGTGGTTGTGTATCCCGACAGCCTTCACTCGGCCGACATCTGTCGTACGGAGCGAAGCGAAGGACCGGTTGAGTTCAACCGGTGACCGCAACACCACATCGTCCTCCCGCACAAGCGACCGCCCGTGTCGGGATTCTTGGTTCAACGATCCTATTCGCAAGGAGCCACCGAAGATCTGTTGGTCACGCGATCGAACGCGCGCTGAACGGAGGCGCGCGGACAGTGGAGCCGTCGCCGGAGGACAGGCCGAGTCAATCGAATTGCTTGCGATCTCGCCGCGGCGAGGGATGACTGGACGGAGATGTTGCGCTGACCAGTTGAAACCACCCCTGCACGCGCTGTTGCCGCGATCAGCGCAGTGCGATCACCCCAACCTTGCGCAGAAACGCGACGATCATCCCGGTCGCATCAGGCCCAGTCGGCGCGGTATACGTGCCTTCCGCCGACCCACCACTCCACGCGTGGCCAACTCCGGGAAACACGTGCTGTTCAACCGGAGCACTCGCACCCGCGACGCCCGAGTTCACGACCGCCCACTGCCGCACCGTCGCGGTCACATTGCTCGGCGAAACCACCGTGTCGTCCGCGCCGTGCAACACGAGTACCGGAATCGGTCGTGCGCGCGACCCCATCGCGGCGATGGCTCGCGCACCTAACGCATCTCCGTCAGCGACGCCCTGCCGCATTGCCGTAAGCGCGCTTGCCACATTACTCGCCGCAAGCGCAGGAATGCCCGAGTGCATCGCAAGCGCCGAGTAGCGCTCCGGATATGCGACGGCGAGGTTGGCAGCCATCGCGGCACCCGCAGACATCCCCACCAACGCAATGCGGTGCGCACCCACGCCTTCCGCACGCGCGATGGAATCGATCAGACCGCCTATGATCGCCGCTTCGCCGTGGTCGCGCGTGAACTGTTGTGGCGCGTACCAGTTCCAGCACTTCTGCGGGTGCGCCGCCGCCGTCTGCTCGGGATAGACGACGAGAAACCCACCTTCATCGGCCGCCACATTCATTCGTGTTCCCTTCGCGAAGTCGTCCGCAGTTTGCGTGCACCCATGCAGCATCACGACGAGCGCGCGATTCTCACGCCGTACCGGAAACGAAGCAGGCCGGTACAGCACGAAGTCGCGCGTTCCTTCGACGCTCGCGTAGGTGGTTCGTGTCGTCTCAGGCATGCGCATAGGCGTCGTGTGCGCCGATGCACACCCTGCGGTGCACGCCACCACAAGCATCAGCACAGCCTTCAAAACGTGATGCCCCCGCCAACCGTCACCACCTGGCCTGATATGTAGTTCGACTCCGGTGAACAGAAGAGGTACACGCCATCCGCCGCTTCCTCCGGCGTCCCAAGTCGCCCAAGAGGAATCGCGTTTTGCTCGAGATGCTCGATCAGCGCGGGTTGCACGCCGACCTTCCGCACTTTACCTGTCGCATCCGGCTCTGAAACGATCGGCTGCGTCATGCGCGTCTTGATGAACCCGAACGCCACGCAATTCACGTTGACCTTGTAACGCCCCCATTCCTTCGCGAGCGTCTTTGTCATTCCGACGACAGCCGCCTTCGCCGCGGCGTAGTTCACCTGCCCTGAATTCCCGCCCAGCCCGGACACCGATGAGATGTTCACGACTTTACGGAACACCTCGCGCCCATCCGCACTCTCGGCCTTGCTGAACCGGCGAATCGGCTCGGCCGCCGCTCGCAGGATTCGAAATGGCGCGGTGACGTGAACGTCCATAATTGCCTGGAACTGTTCGTCCGTCATTTTCTGGATGACGCTGTCCCATGTGTAGCCGGCGTTGTTGACGATGATGTCCAACCCGCCGAACTCAGTCAGCGCGGCGGCGACGAAGCGTTCGCCGAAGTCGGTTGCAGTGACACTGCCTGCGCACACGATGGCTGTGCCACCCGCAGCAACAATCGCGTCGGCCGTCTCA
>JBDTXZ010000583.1:0-3361 GCA_040005935.1 bacterium
AGACAATACCGCGAGCGAATCGCGCCTCGTCATCCTGAGCGAGCGCAGCGAGTCGAAGGATCTGCACCCTTACAAGCAACAGAAGCTCAGATAGCGCCGACAGCCGGCAGAAAATCAGGGGCTGTGGCGTACGGAGCGCACGCTCTCGCGTCGCCACCCCTGTCGGCGCAGGCTGTCGGCTGCCATCTGAGTCCTGATGTCCTCAGGCAAGTTGAATGGTGCGCAGACGGTGGCATCGGACTCCTGAGCGGATCGTGGCATGCCTCGTCGTGCTGTAGATTCTCGGTTGCACCTCCATAAATCTGACCGAGAGTTCAATGCGCCTATTCGCACTTCTCCTCATCAGCGCCGCGTCGTCCATTGCCGAGGCCCAGAATGCCCAGCGCCCGCCTGATCGCGCGGAGCACCACGAGTTCGTCCTGGCGAATTTCAAGACGGAGAGTGGCGTTACGCTGCCCAAGGCCGTGGTGGTGTACGGCACGTACGGCCATCTGAACGCGGCTCGAGACAACGCGGTGCTGCTGCCCTCGCACTACATGGCCACGCATCACGGCTACGAATGGCTCATTGGGCCAGGCAAGGCGCTGGACACCACGCGCCTCTTTCTCGTTGCAACCGAATTGTTTGGCAACGGACATTCCTCGTCGCCGAGCAATACGCCGGAACCATATCATGGGCCGCGCTTTCCGGTCACGACCATTCGCGACAACGTGGCCGCCTGTCGCCGGCTGCTCGAAGAAGATCTCAAGATCACGCACCTCAAGGCCGTGATCGGATTTTCGATGGGCGCGCAGCAGGCGTTTCAGTGGGCGGTGAGCGCGCCGACATTTGTGGATCGCATCGTGGCGACGTCGGGCACGGCCAAGACGTATGGCCACGGCATACTTCGGCTCGAAGGACAGATTACCGCGCTCACCAACGATCCTGCATTCAAGTCCGGTGACTACACCGACGCCGCGCCGCCCACGAAAGGCATTCAAGCATTTGGCTTTGTGTGGGCTGCATGGCTGTACTCGCAGGAATGGTGGCGCAAGGAGCTCTGGCGCAACCCCGCTCGGCCAGATCTCACGTTCGAACAAGTCATGGAAAGCCGCCGCACCAGTTTTTTTGGTCCTGCCACCGACGCCAACAACCTTATCCTCCAGGCGCATACGTGGGAGCAGCATGACGTGGGTAAGACGCCAGGCTTCAACGGCGACGTGGAGAAGGCGCTCGGCTCCATTCAGATACCGGTGCTGTACATGCCGTCGGAAACCGATCTCTATTTCCCGGTCGCTGACGCGCGGTACGAGGCGCAGTTCATCAAGCGAGTGACGCTGTTGCCGATTCCGTCCTTGTGGGGCCACCCCGCGGGTGCTGCCGCCAACCCGGCCGACGCTAAGTTCCTGAATGAGAACATCGCGAAGTTCTTGGCCGAAGGCGGTAAGTGATCCTGTCATCCCGAGCGAGCGAAGCGAGTGTCGGGATCTACCATCGCGGCGCTGTGAGACGGCTACGGGCGACGCGTCGAGGATCCCGACACGAGCGGTCGCTCGTGCGGGATGACAATTGTTCGCCCGACCTACTGCATCACCGCAACCTTGCTCCCGTCCTTCGTCGAATACTTCTGGAACCAACTCCTCAAGTACAACTGCGTGCGCATGTAATTGGACGGCTTCGACCCAGTGCCATGCCACTCGTCGTTAAAGCGTAGCATCGCGGTGGGAATCTTACGCAGCTTGAGCGCCCGATAGAATTGTTCCGTCTGTTCCATCGGTGTACGAAGATCGTTCACACCCGTCATGAGCATCGTCGGGGTTGTCACGTTGCCCACGTACATCAGCGGCGAGCGGCGCAGATGCTCGCTCGGGTCTTCCCACGGCAGCTTCTCGAAGTTGTAGTACCACGACGCACCGTCCGTCGTCCCCACAAAGCTCATCCAGTTGATAACGGGACAGTTGGACGACGCCGCGGCAAACCGATTGGTGTGGCCCACGATCCATGCCGTGAGCACGCCGCCGCCACTGCATCCGTACACGAACAGATTCTTGGGATCCACATAGCCGCGACCGATCACTGTGTCCACGCTGGCCATCAGGTCATCGAAGTCCTTGCCCGGATACGCGTTCTTGATCGCATTGCCAAACGCGCTGCCATACCCAGTGCTGCCGCGCGGATTGGTGTACAGCACCACGTAGCCATTTGCGGCGTGATCCTGACGCCCAAAGTTGAAGCCCAGGTTGTACATCGCGTGCGGACCGCCGTGGATGTCGAGAATGAGCGGATACTTCTTGTTCGGGTCGAAGTCCGCAGGCTTCACGACCCACCCTTGCACTCTCAAGCCGTCCTTGCTCGTGAGCCAGATCTCCTCGGTGGTTGCCAGCTTCTTACCCTGCAACACGTCCTCATTCACCGCCGTGAGCCACTTGATGGTGTTCGGCGTTGCAATGCTGAATCCCACCACGTCCTGCGGATGTTGCATGGTGCTCATCACACCAACGGCCATGCCATTTGGGTTGATCGACGTGACGGTCAGCACCTGCTTTCCGGTCGTCACCGGCTTGACGTCGCCACTCACCGTGGCAACGTACAAGTTCCGCGCTCCTTCACTCTCGGCATCGAAGTAGATGGACGCTCCATCCCTGGACCACACCATGTTGCTCGGTGCACGATCCCATTTGGGGAGCAGCAGCTTGTGGTTCGTGCCGTCGGCGCTCATGAGGTAGAGCTTCGCGTCCGTCCACGTGTCGCTCGTGGAGTCGTAGCCCGTGTAGGCAATCCACTTTCCATCGGGCGACGGCGTGGGGTTGTTGTCCGGTCCGCGACGCGTCGTCAGCTGCTTCACCGCGTACGTTGCCACGTCGATCCGATAGAGGTCTGACTCTCGCCACTGGTACTCGGCGTCGGCCATGCGCAGCCCGCTAAACACGATGGACTTGCCATCCGGCATCCAATGCGGTGCGCCGTGATTGAAGGCGCCGCTCGTGAGTTGACGCGGTGTGCCGCCATTATCCGCCGACAGCGTGAAGATGTGCGTGTTGCCGTCCTCGATGAATCCCTGGCGGTCCGCGCGATAGTTGAGCTTCTGCACGATGCGCGGCGCTTCCGTCCATTTTGCGCCTTTGGGCGCGGCGGGCATGTCGATGCGCCAGGTATTTGCGGTGGGCACGAGCATCGTGAACGCAAGCGTTTTGCCGTCGGGCGACCACTCGATATTTGACGGAATCTCCGAGAGATGCGTGAGCTGTGTTACGGCTCCCTCGGCGTCCATCCAGCGTACGAAGATCTGTGGCTTTTCACCGGTGGCGCCTGCCGGAGTGTTTGTGTATGCGATGCGAGAGCCGTCAGGCGACCACTTGGGACTCGATCCATTCACGAGGGC
>JBDTXZ010000584.1:0-3357 GCA_040005935.1 bacterium
AAGAAATACCAGAACCGCGGACTACCCCTCATCGACCTGATCGGTGAAGGCAACGTCGGCCTGCTCACTGCCGCCCGAAAGTTCGATCCGGATCAGGGCGTTAAATTCATTTCGTACGCAGTGTGGTGGATTCGTCAGGCCATTCTGTCTGCGCTTGCACGCCAGGGGCGCACCGTTCGTGTTCCGCTCAACCGCACAGCCGATCTCTCGCGCATCATCAAGGCGAGCGAAATCCTACGTCAAAAGCTGAATCGCGAGCCAAGCCCGGAAGAGTTGGCCACGCTCACGGGTTTGTCTGTCGACGTCGTGCAGTCACTCGCCGCTCTCAACACGAGCGACGTGCGACTCGACGCCCCGATGGATCCCGAAGGCGACCGCTCGCTCATCGAGCGCTTCGTTGCCGACGAGATGCCCGACACTGAGGAAGAGGCAATGAACCGCTTCCTCACAGACGAGATCGAGCAGGCGCTGTCCACGCTGCCGCCACGCGACGCGAAGGTTCTGCGCCTGTACTTCGGCCTCGAGGGCGGTCGCGAACACACGCTCGAGGAAATCGGCAGCATGCTCGGCGTCACTCGCGAGCGGGTGCGCCAGCTACGCGATCGTGCGCTCAAGCGCCTCCGCGAAGGTGACGTGGGGCGTGCACTCGGGAGCTTTGCCGCCTAAGCGGAAACGCGCCGGACGCTGTACGCAGAAGGGCCGGCTCGCTCGAACGCGAGTCCGGCCCTTTCGCTGTCTCAGCAGGAGGGTTGCCGATGAAAGGCTCGTTCCGAAAGCGCAAGGTCTGGTGACAGCTCAACACACGCATCACTTTTCTGCTCTTCGATTCGCGTCCCGACCTCTGCTTCTCGCCCTCTCGCCCACTTCGTCCGTAGTTCCGTGATTCAGCTCAAGGACGTCCACAAGAGCTTCGGCCCCAAGCGTGTCCTCGACGGCTTCACCCTCGACGTTCACGAGGGTGAAACCATGGTCATCATCGGGTATTCCGGAACCGGGAAGTCGGTGGCCATCAAGCACATCGTTGGGCTACTCGAGCCCGACTCCGGCGAAGTTCTGGTGGATGGACTCAACGTCCCTGAACTGCCTCGCCGCGAACTGTACGCGCTGCGCTCGAGAATCGGCTACGTCTTCCAGTTTGCCGCGCTGTTCGACTCGTTCACCATTGGCGAAAACGTCGCGATGGGACTGCGAAAGCAGGGCGAGCTTGACGACCGGGAGATCGTGACGCGTGTGGACGAAGCGCTCGACCTCGTTGACCTACCGGGCGTGAGCGACCGCTATCCAGCCGAGCTGTCGGGCGGCATGCGCAAGCGCGTCGGTATCGCGCGCGCGATCGCCCTTCGGCCAAAGTACATCCTCTACGACGAGCCGACCACGGGCCTCGATCCGGTTACCAGCGCGGTGATCGATCAACTGATGGTGCGTATGCGTGAGAAGCTCAACGTGACGGGAATCGTCATCACGCACGACATGCGCAGCGCGTTCACCGTCGGCACGCGCATCGCGATGCTGTACGAAGGGCACGTACGGTGGGAAGGCACCGTCGCCGAGATTCAGGTGACCAAAGATCCCATCGTTCGGCAGTTCGTGGAGGGACGTCCAAATCTCGACGAACAGGGCGTGCCGACATCAGGCGCCGCTGCGGCATCGGCCTGAGGTCCCGAACATGACGCGTGCCCGAGCGCAGCAGGAAACGTCCGCGGGCGGCGTCGTGTATCGATTGGACAGCGGCGCACCGCTGTACCTGCTTATTCGTGACAGCTACCAGAACTGGGGATTTCCCAAGGGACACCTCGAGTCCGGTGAGCGCGCGGAGGATGCGGCGTTGCGCGAGGTGCGCGAGGAAACGGGCCTCGATGATGTCGCCCTGCGCGGCACCATCGCCACCATCGATTGGTATTTCCGCTTTCGTGGCCGCCTCATTCACAAGGTGTGTCACTTCTTCCTGATGGAATCAGGGCAAGCGCACACGTCCCCGCAGCACGCCGAGGGAATCACGGCGTGCCGATGGGTTGATTACGACGGCGCCAGATCCGCGATTTCCTACGCGAACGCTCGGCTCGTACTTCACCAGGCGCAGGAAATGATCACGGGTGTCGTGGAGAGCGACGTAGTATGACCCCCGCGAAGGAGCTCACGCCCGCACTGGGAGTGCCCGCAGCGCGGACGCATGCGCCCCCGCCAACCATTCTTCTCTACACCAATCGGGAGCGCGCGCGAGCGTTGATGCGCGCTGCGTTCCCCCGTCGCCGAGCGCGTCTGGTCATGACGCGTTCGCCCGAGGAACTCGACGCGGCGTTTCGAGTCTCGCTTGTGGATGCGGTCGTGATCGATCTTGCGGGAGCGCAAGAGGAGACGTGGCGAGCCGCGGCGTTTTCGCGTGAGTTTCCAAGCATTCCTTTCTTCGGGCTGTCGGCACTTCGCGCTGCGGAGTCGCCGGCCCTTGCACAGTGCGCCGTGTTGGAATTCGCGGACGTATTGGTCGAGTCTGTAGACGACAGCGTCGCGCGGGAACTCGTGTTGCGCCACGCCTTTTCGACGCGATTCGCCGCTGCCCTCGCACATCCGCCGGAAGCGCTCGGTCTCGACACACCGCTCCAACGCGCTGCATGGCGAAGTGTTGTGGCGTGGTCTGGTCGGCCAGTTCGTACGCAGTTGCTGGCGGATGCAATCGGTGTGACCCGCGAGCATCTGAGCCGGACGTTCGCCGCGTCGGGGGCCCCGAATCTCAAGCGTGTTATCGATCTCGTGCGGCTCATCGCCGCTGCGGAGCTTGCGAAAAATCCTGGATATGACGTCCGCGATGTCGCCACCGTGCTGGATTTCGCCAGCTCATCGCATCTCTCGAGCACCGCGCAGCGCGTCGTCGGCATGAAGCCGGCCTCACTCGCGCGACTCAGGGCGGTGGATCTGGTTGATCGCTTCACGAAGGGGCACGGGCGGAGTCGGGGTTAGCGGCCGGCGCGGCACTCCTGGCGCGTGGCGGTGAGTCTGCGTCCGCGACTTGTCGATCGAGGTAGACGATATACCCCGCGAGGAGCCGAGCGACTTGGCTGGCTCGCGCAGCGAGTTCGGTGAATGAGCCGGCGGGTATCAGATCGGCGTGGCGCGCGATGGCGAGCTCAGTTTCGAGCCGAAGCAGGGCGCATTTGGCCGCGATGTACGACGCGCGTTGCTCGTGGATGGTGTGTCGGCCGTACCCTTCTGCGATGTGAGTTCCGACCGCAATTGCCGTGGCCATGACCGCATCGCTGACGCTTTTCGTCTCGCGCCGGATGCTTTGGCGGAGGGCGCGAATGACGTCACCCGCCAGGGAGACGGATTCTTGCCAGACTCTGAGCTCGCGGACGCCTGATG
>JBDTXZ010000585.1:0-3354 GCA_040005935.1 bacterium
CCGCACCGACAAACTGCGCGAGCCGCGTGCCTTGGGCGACGCTCACTTCGTGTGCGAGGAAGTCGCGCGTGTGATGCGCGGCGGCGAACGGAAAATAGTCATGCTTGATTGCGCCCGGCAGCTCTTCCGCGATGTCCTGATACAACGTGCCACCCGCGGCGACGTTGATGAGTTGCATCCCTCGGCACACGCCGAGCACGGGCTTGCCCTCTTGGACCGCCCATTTGGCGAGTGACACTTCGACTCGATCGCGCTCACGATCCGTACTGTCGCAGAGCGGGTGCGGATCGGCGCCGTACGTGATCGGATCGATGTCGGCGCCTCCGGGCAGGAACACGGCATCGAGTTCGTCATAGATGCCCCGCAGCGTCGACTCGTCGACGAGCGGGATCATCCACGGGATGGCACCGGCGGCCGTGAGCGTGAGGATATAGCGCTGACTCATGACCCACGACGGCGGAATCTCGCTGGAGACGCCGCCGAGGCTTTGAAGAGTCTGGGTTGGTATGCCGACGACGGGCCGGCCGGAACGAAGCGATGCCACGATTCTACGATACTCCTAGCTCATCGGGTCCAGATTCACCGCTTGTCGTGGCGCGGAGCGGCGCTCCGGTTGCGATGCGGTTGGCAAAGGTGGCCGCCAGCTCGGGCCGAACGCCCTCCGCCGTTTCCGAGACGACCCGATCTACGACGCTGCGCAGATCACGTGTTCTCTCGTACGTGGCGAGCTGGCGATCTGCGCTCGTTCCGCCGCGAATGATCTGGAACGCGTACTCCACCTCTCGGCGGCTTCCGAGCTCATCAACGACGTCGTCCACGAACCACTCCAGCATTTCTGTGAGGAGCTCGCGGGCGGGCAGTTCCTTTCCCTTTCCGAAATCTATCATCTTGCCGTCGAGGCCGAAGCGCACGGCCCGCCATTTGTTTTCGTCAATCATGGCTGGGGCGTAGAGCCGGAAGGTCAGGTTATCGCGCCGCAGCTTCCAGATTTTCGCCACAATGGCCTGAAGGATGGCAGCCAGGCACACGGCTTCCTCGACGCGCGTGCAAACGTCGCATACGCGGAATTCGAGGGTGGGGTAGAGGTGATGCGGGCGCGCATCCCACCAGATTTTGGAGCCATTCGGCACGCAGCCCGTTTCAACGAGCGTGTTCAGCAACTCTTCATACTCGGCGTACGAGCGGAGAATGGGCGGTACGCCGGTGCGGGGGAAGTTGCGGAAAATGATGCTGCGATACGACTTGAGGCCCGTGCGCCGTCCCTGCCAGAAGGGCGAGCTCGTGGAGAGTGCGAGTACGTGCGGCAGCAGATACCGCGACACGTTCATCGCTTCGATGAGAAAATCCTGGTCTTCGATGCCGACGTGGATGTGCGTCCCGAAGATGAGCAGCTGCTGCGCAAGGTCCTGAAGATCCTGCCGGACGCCGGCATACCGCTCGAGCGGAGTGATTTCCTGCTTGGTCCAGAGTGAGAACGGATGCGTGCCGGCAGCAGCGATCACGAGCCCGTTCTTGCCCGCGAGATCCATGACCATGCCGCGCAGGCGAACGAGCTCCTCGCGCACTTCCGCAGGGGATTTGCAGACCTTGCTGCCGATCTCCACCATCGATTGATGCAGCTCTGGCTTCAACTCGGCGACCACCATGGAGTCGCCGGCGAGGATTTCCGTGATGTACGACTTCAGCTCGCGAGTTTCCGGATCGATGATCTGGTACTCTTCTTCGATGCCGAGTGTCAGGGATGGTGCTTTCATGGACATCCTCGTGTTGGCACTGTGTCATCCCGCATGCGCACGCGCAGCGGGCGAGTGTCGGGATCTACGATTCCTGCAACGTGAACGGTGCCGGCGGAATGAGAGTGGGTCCCGACACGCGCTTCGCTCGTGCGGGATGACATGTCAGCGCTTTTCCGCAATGAATGTTGGTGTCTGGCTTCCGCCACCCGCGGTCACGTTGAGCAACGCCGCGGTGCCAAGGCGTGAGAGCACGCCATCGACGTGATCGCCATAGGCGACGTAGGGCGCGGTGTCGACCATCCGTTCGATGAACTGCACCTTTCCGTCCACAAAGCTTGGGTAGTCTTCCTTCGGCAGGGGGATGCGCTGTTGGACGATGTGCGGTTCTGCGAGCGCCGTCTTCAGCGAGGCCTGCCACGTTGCGTCGTCCACTTCCCACCCGAGCACGATCCCCTTGCCACCGTACTCGTCGTTCGGCTTGAGGACGAGTTGGTCCTTGTGATCGGCGATGAAGGGCAGCAGGTCGACGTCGTTCCCCTCGTGTGTGGTATGGCGCTCTTCGACAACCCGCGTCCACGGAATGGAGAGGTCGATCGCCTCCTGCTCTTCGTTGCTGAACAAGTAGGAGTTGCGCTCGTCGTGCAGCACGGCAAGGCTCGCCTTCTTATGCAGGATCTTGCACGACGGCGGATTCACCATGCACACCGCGCCATCGCGAAAGGCGCGGAGAATTGGGTGGTCCATTCCACCGCGCTGCACCAGTTCATGCAGGAGCACGCGCTTGTAGATCAGGTCGATCTTCCCGTGCGGTCCGGTGAGTGCACCACTGTTGTATGCGACCTCTCCGGGATCGATGATGTTGCATGAGAAGCCCTGCCGCGTGAAGTAGTCCTGGAACAGCAGGAACTCGCTCTGCGTCGGCACGTCGGACCAATCGACAATGGCGATGTTCGGGCGGTCGCGCCGACCGGACCATTGCTCGTACGCGTCGATAAGCGCGTGGAGCACATTGTGGCGCGCGGGTAGCGGATGGACGTCCCACGAGCGAAGAAACTCACGCATGATGGGAAGTCCGTAAAACACTTCCGTCAGCACATCGTTGTAGCCACCGCCGGCGGGCGTTTCCGCGTTGTACTCGGTGAACTTCATTCCGCCCGCATCGGCAACGAAGAAGGCGTCGAGTCGTGACACGGGGCTCGCGTCGCGAAAGCCTGTTTCGACGTGGACAAGCTGGTGCTCCCATTCCATCAGCCCGAATTGCGCCAGCAGCTTTTCGTCCTGCAATGCGGCTTGGGCGGCCGTACGAAATGCGCGCAAGACGACGGCACCGCGCTTCTGGAGAAAGCGATACTGCTGCGTGGAGAGAAATCGTGGCCGGAGGACGGTGCACAGCGCGCGGTCGCCGAAAAAGAGGCCGCGCAGCTTGAGCTGCTCGTCGAGCTGGCGTTGTGTTTCGCCGCCGATGTCGTCGGTGAGCAGCGCGTGATACTGGTCGATGCCGTCGCGGAGCATTGGGTTACCGGTCCACGTGCAGATCCTTCGACTCGCTACGCTCGCTCAGGATGACAATCATCCGCGGCGACCGAGCAGAAACTCACCCTTACTGACGTCGTGCCTC
>JBDTXZ010000586.1:0-3353 GCA_040005935.1 bacterium
TGACCGGCGCGCCATTCCGCACGGCGAGATCCATGACCTTGCAGATCTTCTCGGCAAACGACTCACTCAGCGAGCCGCCGAATACCGTGAAGTCCTGCGAGAAGACATAGACAAGCCGGCCCTCGATGCGGCCGTATCCCGTGACGACGCCGTCTCCGTAGTAGAGTTGCTCCTCGAGGCCGAAGTCGTGGGAACGATGCACGACGAAACGGTCCAGCTCCACGAAGCTCCCCTCATCGAGCAACAGATCGATTCGCTCGCGAGCCGAAAGCTTTCCTTTGGCATGTTGCGTCTCGAGGCGGGCAGCACCGCCGCCGAGCTCGGCCTCCGCGACGCGGCGCTCCAGCTGTGCGAGTCTTTCACGCATTGTCATAGGTGGAAGAAGCTAGTGCCGGTGCCGATACCCTACTAGGCAGTTGAGCTCGACGGGGATCGGCCGGAACACGCAACCCGCACTCCGCTCGCGCTCGGACAGACTTTGCCGGATTCGGCGTAGCCAGCGGACGAACTCGCCCATTCGCCTTCTAGCGGTGAGCGTGCATGCGGTGGCTTATTGGTTCTATCATGGGACAAACATCGAAGAGTGTCGGGTATCCAATGTCCAAGCGGACCGTCGGGCATGTCGCGCTTATGCTTGGTGCAAGCGGGCTTCTCGCGTGCGGTGATGCCAGGCCCCGGTTCGGCCGTGGCGCCGACACCGTGTTCGTTGGAGTCGCCGTATCACTCTCGCGCCCTGAACCCGACATCCATGACGGAGTGCAACTCGCTTTCGACGAACTGAATGCGAAGCGGCCGGCCAGGACGCCGGCGCTTGCGTTGCGTCGTGCGTCGCCCTCGGCGGACTCGCCGGTCAAGGTGGCCGTGGCGTTCCGCGACGACCCACAGGTAATCGCCGTCATTGGCCACACCGAGAGTGACGCGACGATCGCGGCCGCGCCCGTGTACGCCGATCGGGAACACGACGGCCGGAATCCCATCGTGGCGGTGACGTCGGCGACGGCGCTCGCCGTCACGCAGGTGTCACCGTGGATCTATCGGATCAACGCGAACGTCGCCGAGCAGGGCCGCACGCTGGCACGCTTCCTTGCGGATTCGCTGCATCTGACTCGCACGGGCATCCTCTACCGGAACGACGCCATGGGCAAGGGGTTCGTGCGAGCATTCACCAAGGAATTCGGCAGCAAGGGTGGTACGGTCATCGAGCACGATCCGTTCACGGAACAGATCAACGACTTCGATGCCTACGCAAGGCGTCTCGTGATGCGGAACGCGCCGAGCGTGGTGATGTCCGGAAATTCCCCCCAGATTCGCAGCATGATGCACGCCCTTCGAGACGCGAAAGGGTCGGTTCAGGTGCTCGCGACCAACGGTCCAGCCGCGAGCGACACGGGCGACTTCAGTGGCCTGCGCTACGTCAAGTTGTTCTCTGCGGAACACCCGGTCTCCGAGGTCGGGGCGCGGTTCGCGTCCGCGTTCAAGGCCAGGACGGGTCACGTGCCCAGTCATTGGGGCGCGCTCGGCTACGATTCCGCGATGATGATCGGACTCGCCGTCCAGGAAAAGGGAAGTGATCGCAAGTCGATTCGCGAATGGTTCGCCTCGGTTGGCAATGGACGCGCGCCATTTGTCGGCGCGACCGGGGCCATCTCGTTCGATGCGAATCGCGATCCGGTGAACAAGACGGTGCTGGTCGCACAGGTGGAACCGTGAAGGCCGTCCTGCCGATGGTTGCGGGACGCGGGCAGTGGACGATTCGCTGGCGCATCATGCTCGGCTTCGGGTCCGTCATCGCGCTACTCTTCCTCACGGGCGCCGTCGGGACCGCCACGCTTGCACGCGCGCACCACGACCTTCAGGCGCGCACGCTCCAGGTGATCGCGGTGAAGAACCAGCTCTTCGCGAGCCAGGAAGCCACGCGACAGTACGTGGTGCTCGCGCAGAACGACCTGCTTAACGCCGGAGGCGCGCTCGGCGCGCGAATGGACAGCACGAGCGAGGCCGCCGATGCGCTCCGCCTGGAGCTCAATCAGGGCAATGCGATGACGGACGTCGAGCGTGTTGGGCTGGCGCAGATCGGCGCATTGCAGGGGCGCATCGGCACGCGCCTCGCAATTGCGCGCGCATGGATCGACGTTGGAAATCGCGACGCCTCCGGTCCGCATACGTCCGCCTCAGCGCTCCTTCTCGATTCGCTCTTCGCGCAATCCAACGCCATCATCAGGGCCGAGGATGACCGCGCGACGCAGATGATGGGCGCAGCGGAGAAGCTCGTGGCGCGACAGCAGTGGCTCGTGTGGACCCTGCTCGCCGTCGGGCTCGCGGCGGCCCTCCTTGCCGGCTTCCTCACTCTTCGCGCGGTCACGAGACCGCTGGAGATGATCGCCACCGCAGCGCGCCGAGTCGGCGACGGCGACTTCCGGTCGGAGATCGATCCGTCCGGGCTCGACACCGAGTACTACGTGGTGGCGCAGGCCCTCGGCGACACGACGCGCCGACTCGCCCAGCTCGTGCGCGAGATTCAGGGAGAGGCACTGCACGTCGCTGGAGCTGCGGACGCGCTGACGGCGGCGTCCGAGGCCGCCGCCGAGTCCACCAACAAGACCAGTAGCACGATGAACGACGTGACGAAGACTGCTGAGCAGCAGCGGGTCGCGCTGGACGCCACGCGTGGCGTGCTCGCCGACGTGCGCGGCGCGTCCGCAGTGCTCGAGTCCACCGCCGTGGACGCGGGGGTCCTTGAGGCGGAGGTGCGCGGGCTGACCGAATCAGCACGAGGCGGCATCTCGAACGCGATGGCCGTTCTCACCCGCGCGCGTGACATCATCGGCGCATCGCTCACGAACGTCGAGCGCGTCGAAAAGGCGTCCGCTATCGTGCAGGAATTTCTTCGCACGATTCGCGAGATCTCCGAGCAGACGGAGTTGCTCGCACTAAACGCCGCCATCGAAGCCGCTCGCGCCGGCGACAGTGGCCGCGGCTTCGCCGTTGTCGCGGATGAGGTGCGCAAGCTGTCCGACCACAGCAATCGGACGGCAGATGGCGTACAGGACGTCGTGAGTACCATGCAGCGCGAAGTCGCCACTGCGGCTGTCGCCTTCCGAGAAGGCGTTGAGTCGCTCGGGAACGTGGACGCAACGTCGCGCGCCGTGACGCTCGCCCTTGGCTCGATTCAGGAGGCGATCGTGCGAATGGACCGGCTCGCGATCGCCGTGCGCAACTCCGCACAGTCCAATCGCGATTCGGTGAGCGCCCTCGGTGACCAGGTGACCGTCTCCGCCGCGCATGCCGAAGCGCAACAGCTGTCGAGCGAGGCGGCGCGCGCTTCGGCGGAGGAAACCGCCGCTGTGTCTGAG